>NZ_JBFEFH010000097.1:0-206 GCF_040717455.1 Tautonia sp. JC769 | reverse complement strand
GCCGGCAAGGACCGCTCCCGGCGCAACGGCCTGGGCCACGGCCTCGCCGCCCGGGTCGTCCTCCCCGACGACTTCGGCGCCGACCTCGACCGGGCCCTCGCCCGTTGGGATCACGAGGCCGGGCCCGATAACGTCGTCGAGGAGCACCTCGTCCGCCGCGCCGCCGTCGCCTCGGTCACGCTCGACCGCCTCGACGCGGCCCGCGA
>NZ_JBFEFH010000096.1:0-212 GCF_040717455.1 Tautonia sp. JC769 | reverse complement strand
CCTTTTTCGAAGGGTTTGATCCTGGCTCAGAATGAACGTTGGCGGCGTGGATTAGGCATGCAAGTCGGACGCCCCTCGGGGGCGTGGCGAAAGGGTGAGTAAGGCGACGGTAACCAACCCCGCGGAGGGGGACAGCTTCGGGAAACCGGAGGTAATCCCCCATGACGCCTCGGTGAGGGCATCCTCATCAGGCCAAAGGTGTGAGCCCGCCG
>NZ_JBFEFH010000095.1:0-216 GCF_040717455.1 Tautonia sp. JC769 | reverse complement strand
GGTACAGCGGGACGTGCCAGGAGTGGTTGGTCCAGGGGGTCTGGGCCATGCGGATCTTGCCGACGACCTGGGTCCAGAGGTGGAGGGCCGAGGCGGTCGTCGCCCAGCCCTGATACGGGAGGGCGGGCCAATCGGAGCTCAGGGATCGGCGACGGTGATCCATGCGGTCTGGTCTCGGGAGGGTTGGGATGGCCGGCGCGGGAGGGGGGCACCGTC
>NZ_JBFEFH010000094.1:0-223 GCF_040717455.1 Tautonia sp. JC769 | reverse complement strand
TGGGTCTGAGGACCCGGCGATGACCGACGTTCGCGCCAGGGGCACTATCATAGGCCCCGCGGGCTTAACGGCCGTGTTCGGGATGGGAACGGGTGTGGCCCCGCGGGTATGGTCGCCGGGAAGGCGGGCGGGGGGTCGACTGCGAGACCCACCGACCGCATGGGAGGCAACTCCGCAGGCCGCGAGGCGAGTCGTGGGCGCCCGATCGACGAAGACGAAGACC
>NZ_JBFEFH010000093.1:0-233 GCF_040717455.1 Tautonia sp. JC769 | reverse complement strand
CGCCGGCCGGCGCGGTCGATGATGGTCTGTACTGCCGGGAGCACGGGGCGCCGGAGCGGTTCTGCACGCTCTGCCACCCGGGGCTGCGGGAGACGCTGCTGCTGTGCCCGGAGCACGGGGGGATCCCCGAGGACATCTGCACGCTCTGCCACCCCGAGGTCGAGCGGGAGTACGACCTGGTCATGTGCCCCGAGGGGCATGGCCTCCCGGAACACTTCTGCGTCGAGTGCGGC
>NZ_JBFEFH010000092.1:0-235 GCF_040717455.1 Tautonia sp. JC769 | reverse complement strand
CTCAGCGACCGATCGCCGACCCGGCAAACGACCCGGGCGCCGACCGGCAAAGGGGCCGAGGCCGAGCCGATGAGCCTCACGCCGAGCCAGTGGCCGGGATCGGGCGTGACGTTGCGCAGCAGGCTCGCCGGGGCGTCGCGGTGCACGACGACCAGGTCGACCCGGCCGTCGTGGTCGAGGTCGCCGCCGGCCACCCCCCGACCGACGACCGCCCGGGAGAAATACGGGCCGATCG
>NZ_JBFEFH010000091.1:0-247 GCF_040717455.1 Tautonia sp. JC769 | reverse complement strand
GACCGGCCGATCGCACGGGATGACGCGATCCTGATCTGCCAGACGATCGAACGACCCTGTCCATCCCGCGCGAGAGGTTGCAACTTCGGCGCGTCCGCCGTTTTGTCGTACCGGCTCCAGTCTGAATCGGTGGATACACGGTGTTTCGGCGGGTGCCCCGGGTTCCGCGCCGCGGCCCCCGGGCGGAGTCGCATGGGCCTGCCGCCCCCCGGCCCGGGGTCCGCGGCGCGGAACCCGGGGCACCCGG
>NZ_JBFEFH010000090.1:0-254 GCF_040717455.1 Tautonia sp. JC769 | reverse complement strand
AACGCGACCCGTCGCCGGCCGGCGCGTAGCGGCTCGTCCCCTTAAACCCGCCCAGGTCCGAGAATTGCCAGGTGCCGGACTCGTCGTAGTCCTGTTGCGTGTCGTCGAGCACCAGGCCGTTCGGCGACGACGGGTCCGGCACCCGTTCGAGGCGGATGGCATCGGCGACGACCAGGCCGTTCGCCTGGTTGCTCAGCCGGACCTGCAGCTCGCCGGAGGAGACCGTCACCTCCCCCAGATCCTCCCAGTACGTG
>NZ_JBFEFH010000009.1:0-215812 GCF_040717455.1 Tautonia sp. JC769 | reverse complement strand
ATCCCACCAGGTTCGACCGGAAGCGATACGACGAGAAACGCCGAAGCACCGACACGACTGCTTCCCCCTCACCCGGCCTACGGCCACCCTCTCCCCCACAGGGGGCGAGGGTTGGGAGCACTCTGTCCCACTCTCCCCGCCCGCGGGGAGAGGGCCGGGGTGAGGGGTCCCCGGCTCGAACCGTCGCTCCGGCCCAAACGTCGCCCGATCGCTCACGCCGCTTCCCCCTCGTGATCGACGACCACCGCATCCCGAACGGCCCTCACGAACCGTTCTTCCAGCGTCGAGCGCGACAGGTCCAATCGCCGCACCGCCCAACCGTTCTGGACGACCCGCCTGGCGATCAGTTCCCGAAGCTCGTCGACCGCCGCCTCGTCCTTCGGCCGGACCTCGAAGGCACAAACCCCCGCATCCCCCTGCGCCGCCCCCTCGACCGCGATCGGCCGCACCGCCCCGGCCCCCGGCGCCGTCTCCAACGCACCCCGCACCGAATCCTTCGGCCCCCGGACCTCCACCTCGACCGCCCGGCCCGACCGCAACCGCTCCAACGGCTGATCCAGCGCGATCCGGCCCGAGGCGATAATAATGACCCGGCCGCAGACCATCTCCACCTCGGGCAGGATGTGCGTGCTCAAGAGGATCGTGTGCCGCTTGCCCAGCTCCCGGATCAGGTCCCGGACCTCGCCAATCTGGATCGGGTCCAGGCCCGCCGTCGGCTCGTCCAGAATGAGGATATCCGGGTCGCTCAGCAGGGCATCGGCCAGCCCCACCCGCTGCCGATACCCCTTCGACAGGTTCCCGACCACCCGATGCGCCACCGCCCCCAGGCCCGTCATCTCGATCGCGTCGTCGATCGCCCCCCGACGCCTCGACCGCGGCACGTCCTTCAGCGAGGCCCGGAATCGGAGGAACTCCCTGACCCTCATCTCCGGGTACAACGGCACGCTCTCGGGCAAGTACCCGATCTTCCGCCGCACCTGGAGCGGTTCGTCCATCACGTCATGCCCGGCCAGCCGAGCCCGGCCGCTCGTGGGCATCAGGTACGTCGTCAGCATCCTCATCGTCGTCGACTTCCCCGCCCCGTTCGGACCGAGCAGGCCGACGATCTCCCCCCGGCCGATCGAGAAGCTGATCCCCTCGACCGCCCTCACCGCCCCGTACCGCTTCGACAGCCGCTCCACTTCAATCATGCGCCCAATCGACTGACGTCGCTCCCCGGCCACACCCCGCACCCCACCCGCCCCTCATTATTCCCCCTCGACCTGCCCCCCTCAACCCACGGGTGCCCCAAGCCCTGTCGAGTCTTCTCGGCCCGTAGGGTGCTGTCGAGTCTTCGAAGACGCACCTCCCCAGATCTGGTGCGCCTTCGAAGATTCGATGTGGAGATCGTCCCGACACCGCGTCAAGCGCTGTCGATCGCCTCCCCAGATCTGGTGCGTCTTCGAAGACTCGACAGCACCCTACACACCATGGATTGACCCATCGCCCAGGGTACTTGATCCCGATTCTGTGACTGAGACGGCCGATTTTCCCGATAGTCTTGTCGACGCCTCGCGTCTCCAGGAATCGATGCTTGCTGCACCCTGGCCCCAACCCCCCGATGACGCACCATGAATTCCCCCGCCGTCCCCCTCGACCTCGACCCCCTCGGAAGCCCCAACCACTCTCCCCCGCGCCAAAGCACGCCATATCGACCGCGCCACACGAACTCAAATCCCCACCGGCGCGAAACAAACCCAACGTGCCCCCACGAACACCGCCGAATCCGTCCTGCCGGGGCCCACCAAACAGACCCAATTCCTCTCCGAAACGAACCCAATCCCCATTGCGCCAAACAAACCCAATGACGATCACCAAACGAACCCAATCTCCCTGAGCGCCCGCACGAAACGAACGCATTTTCTCGACGTAACCCCAGATAGCGCAACACAATCCCCATGAACACTCCGGCGCACCAATTGGCGCACCCGCAGCGCACCCACGCCACCCGATCCCCCGCCTCTGCCCGGCGAGACGCGGTGGCCACCGACCCGACCGGCCGCGTATAATCGACGCATCCCTCTCATCTGCGAGTCACACCACCTTGCCAGCCAGCCCGGGAGCCATCGTCGTGCTTCGGATCGTGAACTTCCCCCACCCGGCCCTCCGCTACAAGAGCCAGCCCCTGCGCCGGATCGACGACGAGTTCCGGGCGACCGTCCGCCGCATGTTCGACCTGATGTACGAGGCCAGGGGGATCGGCCTGGCCGCCAATCAGGTCGCCTTGCCCTTCCGGTTCTTCGTCCTCAACCTGACCGCCGACCCCGAGCAACCCGACCAGGAGCAGGTCTTCATCAACCCCGAGATCCTCAAGCGCGAGTCGGTCGTCGAGGAGGAGGAAGGCTGCCTCAGCCTCCCCGCCCTCTACGGCAAGGTCCGCCGTTCGAAGAAGATCCGCGTCCGGGCCTTCGACCTGCACGGCCGCCAGATCGAGGCCGACGTCGACGGACTCCTCTCCCGGGCCATCCAGCACGAGACCGACCACCTCGACGGCACCCTCATCACCGACCGCTTCGACGCCCCCGTCCGCGCCGCCACCTCCGCCAAGCTCCGCGAGATCGAGGTCGACTTCCGCAAGAGCCAGGCCGAAGGGCTCTTCGGCGACGACGCCGCCCTGCAAGCCCGCCTCGAAGCCCTCGTCCAGCACGGCGGCATCCTGCCCGACGTCCTCTCCGACGCCGACCGCCTCGCCTCCGCCCCGGCCCCCGCCGAGGCCCCGAATTCCCAGAACGCTTGAATCGCCCGAACCTGGCCTCGCTTGACAGATCCGCTTTCGAACGAACCCCTTGGGATTCCCCCTCATGGCCGCCCCCGCCGTCCGGATCGTGATGCTCGGCACGAAGGATTTCGCCCTGCCGACCTTCCAGGCCCTGCTCAAGACCGGGCACGAGGTCGTCGCCCTCGTCACCCAGCCCGACCGCCCCCAGGGGCGCAAGCAGGAGCTGATCCCGAGCCCGATCAAGCAGGAGGCGATCCGCCAGGGCGTGCGGGTCGAGCAGCCGGAGGACGTCAACGCCCCCGAGGGGGTCGAGCTGGTCCGGTCCCTGCGGCCCGACCTGCTCGTCACCGCCGCCTACGGCCAGATCCTCTCGGCCGAGCTGCTCGGCGTGCCGCCGATGGGGGGGATCAACCTCCACGGCTCGATCCTCCCGAAGTACCGCGGCGCCGCCCCGGTCGCCCGGGCCATCCAGCGGGGGGAGACCGAGTCGGGCGTGACCGTCATCCTCATGTCCCCCCGCGTCGACGCCGGCGGCATGATCGCCGTCGCCCGCACCCCGATCGCCCGCGACGAGACCGCCGGGGAGCTTGAGGCCCGGCTCGCCCGGCTCGGCGCCCCTTTGATCGTCGAGGCGATCGACGCCCTCGCCGCCGGCAGCGCCGAGGTCATCCCCCAGGAGACCGCCCAGGCCACCAAGGCCCCGAAGCTCCGCAAGGACGACGGCCTCATCGACTGGTCCCGCCCCGCGCAGGACGTCCACAACCTCGTCCGGGCCATGCAGCCCTGGCCGACCGCCTCGACCCACTGGCACCCGTCCGACCCCGAGAAGAAGCCCGTTCGCTTGATCGTCCACCGCTCAAGCGTCGTCGAAGGGCAGGGGGAGCCGGGCCGGGTGATCGTGGCCGACGCCTCGGGATCGGGTCCGGGATTGGTGGTCGCCGCCGGCTCCGGCGCCGTCCGCCTCTGGTTCGTCCAGGTCCCCGGCAAGAAGCCGATGCCGGTCGACGCCTTCCTCCGGGGGCACGCCGTCCGCCCCGGCGACCTCCTCGGCCCCGAATCCCCAGCCCTCCCGTAGGGTGCCGTCGAGTCCTCGAAGACGCACCTCGCCGGCTCCGATGCCCCTCATTGCTCCGACGCCCCCGATTCCTTCGGCATCGTGCAATCCCCCCGAATCCCCGGAAGAACCGGTTGTCAGGAATCCGGGCATCTCGTAGAGTATTTGGACGACCCGAAGGCCGGACCCCGGCCTTGCCCACCAGGGACGATCCCGCCTGATTCCCCTCCCGCCCCTTTTGCCGGCCCGGACGCCCTCGAGGACCGCGGACCCACGTTTCCAAACCCCGTCCCTCTCCGTTAGAATGGGAACTCTTTCGCCGACGATCGCAACCGTCGGCACAGCAGTTCCCTGGCCCCTCGCAAGCCGTCGGGCGGTTGTGCCCTTCGGACCGGAGCCTGACCATGTCGGACCCGGCTACGCCGCGCAAGTCGCTCTATATCGAGACGGTCGGCTGCCAGATGAACGTGCTGGACAGCGAGCTGATCGTGGCGCAGCTTCGCCGAGACGGCTACGAGCTGACCGACGACCTGCACCAGGCCGACGCCATTCTTTACAACACCTGCTCCGTCCGGCAGCACGCCGAGGATAAGATTTACAGCGCCCTGGGCCGCATCAAGCACCTCAAGCAGCGTCGGCCCGACGTCCAGATCGGCGTCATCGGCTGCATGGCCCAGAAGGACCAGAAGCAGATCCTCCACCGCGCCCCCCACGTCGACCTCGTCGTCGGCCCCGGCCAGATCGGCCGCGTCTCCGAGCTGCTCCAGACCGCCCAGCTTGAGCAGAAGCCCCAGATGGCCGTCAGCCTGGCCCGCAACGCCGGCAAGACGCTCGACGTGCTCGACACCTTCCCCACCTACGACCCCGACCGCGCCCCCGAGCCGACCCCCCAGGGGGCGACCCCGCACCAGGCGTTCGTCCGCATCCAGATGGGGTGCGACAAGTTCTGCACCTACTGCATCGTCCCCTCGGTCCGGGGGCCCGAGCAGGGCCGACCGCCCGAATTGATCGTCGAGGAAGCCCGCCGCCTGCTCGCCCAGGGGGTCAAGGAGATCACCCTGCTCGGCCAGACGGTCAACAGTTACACCTACCGCCACGGCGACGGCCGGACCACCCGCCTGTCCGACCTGCTCGCCCTCCTGCACGACCTCGACGGCCTGCTCCGCCTGAAGTTCGTCACCAACTTCCCGCTCGACATGACCGACGACCTGCTGCAAGCGGTCCGAGATTTGCGGAGGGTCAGCCGCTATCTGCACGTCCCGGCGCAGAGCGGTTGTGACGAGGTCCTCAGGCGGATGAAGCGATTGTATACCGTGGCCCAGTACGACGAGATGATGGGCCGCATCCGGGAGACGGTCCCCGACTGCGCCGTCTCCAGCGACTTCATCGTCGGCTTCTGCGGCGAGACCGAGGCAAGCTTTCAGAAGTCGATGGAGCTGGTCGAACGCTCCCGGTTCAAGAACAGCTTCATCTTCAAGTACAGCCCCCGGGCCGGCACGAAGGCCGACGACCGCTTCGCCGACGACGTGCCCGAGGAGGTCAAGAAGCGCCGGAACCTCGAGCTGCTCGCCCTCCAGAACGCCATCAGCGTCGAGGACAACCGCCCGTTGATCGGCCAGACCGTCGAGGTCCTGGTCGAGGGGCCGAGCAAGGCGGCCGGCAAGCGAAGCGAGGATGACCCGAGCGGCATCGGCGTCACGCAGATGACCGGCCGGACCTCGTGCGACCGCATCGTCGTCTTCACCGGCAACCTGCGGCAGGCGGGCCACCTCTTGCCGGTCGTGGTCGATCAGGTCAGCGCCGTCACGCTCATCGGCCGGGTCGTGACCTCGGAATCCGAATCGGTCCCGGTCGCGGAGGCCGCCCTGTCATGAGCCCGATCACCGCCACCACAGACCGCCTGGAAGAGGCCGTCGGGAGCTGGGCGAGGGCCGCAGGCGTGCCGCCGTCCTGGCTGCCGTCCCCGAAGCACCTGGCCGCGATCGGCGACGGGGCCTCGGCCCTGCGCACCCCCGTGCCTCCGGCCGCGATCGACAACTGGGAGGCCCGCCACGGCTTCACCCTCCCCCGGTCGCTCCGCGCCTGGCTGCGGCTCTCCGACGGCTTCTACCCCGAGGCCGGCCCCGCCGTGCATCCGATCGGCGCCATCGGGCCGATGGTCCCCTTCGCCCGCGTCCCCGGCCTGATCGTCCAGCCCGAGAGCTGGTTCGAGCTGGGCAACCCGAACGAGGCCGAGACCATCTGCATCGACCTCGCCTATCGCTGGCTCCCCTGCGGCGACGCCCCGATCTTCGCCTCCGGCGACGACCTGACCGGCCTCCCGCCCCGGATCATCGCCCCGAGCTTCGAGGCCTGGTTCGCCCGATTGCTCCGCGAAGGGGGCCGCGCCTACTGGCTCGACCCCGGCTTCGTCGGCCTGGGCGACCCCTGGGCCGAGCATCGCCGCCGCTGCCCCGCGCCCCCGCTGCCCGATCGCCTCCGACGCCTCCTGCCCCGCGTCAGCATGCCGGTCGATTCCGGGCTCGACGACTTCGCCCTCGCCACCACCCTGGGCATCTCCCGCTTCGACGCCGAGGCCCTGCTACGCCACCTGCAACACGGCCCGCTCGACGACGCGGCGCTCTGAGCAACCGGCCGTTGGGGTCGGGCACACCTCGGGATCACAGCTCCGACCGTTCGCCTGAATCCGCCCGGACCCGCCGATACAGCTCCGCGTACAGCCCGAACGGGTCATCTCGATCGCCGTAAGTCCTGACCAGCTCAAGCCCCTCGATCTCCGGCCGGATCTGCTCCAGCCCGATCGGCCCGAACACGGCATACTCGAACGGTTCGAGCCGCACGTTGTAGTAGAACGGATCGACGATCGCCTCGACCACGGGACGATCCCGCAGGAAGAACTCCAGCACGTACGACCCGTCGGCGGCCACGAGGGCCCCCGGGGGTAGGTCGGCCGCGATCCGGTCGACGAACGGCCCGACCCGGTAATTCGGGTCGTCCCAGTGCCGGAGATGCGCCCCCAGCACCCGCAGCCCCGAACCCGGCACCATCGCCAGCACCAGCGCCGCCGCCACGATCGCCGTCGCCCGCGTGCTGCCGACCTTCGCCCCGAGCCGCGACGCCAACCGGTCGAGCATCAGGCCCACCGGCACGCTGAGCAGGGCCGCCGGATAGCCGTAGTAGTTCCGGATATGGTGACGCCCCATCACCAAAACCAGCAGCACCACCGCCGCCACCGCATGGAACAGAACCCGCCGCAATCGCCCCCGATCCGCCCCCCGGCCCACCTCTCGCATCAGCCAGAGCGTGCCGAGGCCGTACAGCCCCCCCTGGATCGGGCCGACGTGGTCGAAGGCGTTCCAGCTTTGGAAGGCCACCACGCCAGGCAAGGCCAGGATCGTCTCCCCCAGCCCCGGCCCGGCGCGATCGAGGACATTGCCGCCGAACTGGATCCGGAACAGCTCCGGGTGCAGCGCGATCATCGGCAACCAGAGCCCGAAGGCCGCCAGGGCGACGACCGAATAGGCCGTCGCCTCGCCCAGCTTCCGTTTCCAGCATCGATTGCCGACGAGCAGGGCCAGCCCGACCTGCGCCGTCGGCACCAGGCCGAGCGGGTGGCAGAGCATGCTCAGGCCCGCCAATGCCCCGCCGAGCACCACGTCTCGCCACCGTCGGTCGTCCCGGGAGACCGACCAGACGGCCCCCAGGCCGAAGGCGATCGCCGCCATGTCGGGCCGGGCGGTCGTGGCCGGGAAGAGGAAGGCCCGCGAGAACAGGTAGCTGGCCGCCGCCAGCAGGGCCGCCCGCCTCGACCCCGACCAGCGCCGGGCCAGGTCGCAGACGATCAAAACCGCCACCAATCCCGCGATCATCGACGCCATCCGGGCCGGGCCGAGGCCGTCTCCCAGGACCAGGTGGACGGCCGCTTCCAGGTAGAACCCGAGCGGGGGCAGGGTGTAGAGGACCTCGTCGGAGTGGTAGTAGATCGTCTCCGGGTCCCGCGACGGGATGTACGGGATCTGGGGCAGGCCGGTCCGCAGGATCATCATGCCGGGCACGCCGTAGAAGTTCTCATCCTGCCCGGCCTTCGTGCGCCCGAACAGGGGGACTTGCCAGGCGAGGACAATGACCATGATCAGGGCAAGCCAGAGGCGGTCGGATCGGGTCATGGGCATCGGGCCTCGAACCTCGTCAGGACTGGGCGATCGCCGAGGCCCGGGTCGGGGTCCTCGGACGCCGAGCCGCCTTGGCTGGTCCATTCAGCTCTGGTTGACACAATTGCCGGGCTTCACTACGTTTGCTCCAAAGCGTCGTCCGACGCCCTGTCGTCCCCGTTTCGCCGCCGACGAGAAGCCGCATGACGCCTCCCAAGCGCACCGTCCGCCTGATCATCGGCTATGTGGTCCGCCTGTCGATCGGGCTGGGGTTGCTCAGCCTCGCGCTCTGGACGAACCGCGACCAGGTCGCCGAGGTGCTCGACCGCAAGATCAACTACGGCCTGTTCGCCGTCGGCTTCGCGCTCTACTTCAGCGGGGCATTGCTGGCCTTCCTCCGCTGGTATGTGCTCGTCCGGGCGCTCGGCCTGCCGTTCCGGGTGCGCGACGCCTTGCGGCTGGGCTTCATCGGGCTTTTGTTCAACATGGTCATCCCGGGGGCGGTCGGGGGGGACTTCGTCAAGGCAGCCTACCTGATGCGCGAGCAGTCGCGCAAGACCCAGGCGGTGGCCTCGGTGGCGATCGACCGGATGATCGGCCTGCTCGGCATGTTCCTGCTGGCGATGGCGGTCGGGGCCTTCGCCTGGGACGAGGTCGAGGCCCCGGTCCGTCGCCTGATCGGCGCCGCGGTGTTCATGTCGGTCGCGGTCATCGGCGTGATGGCGGTGGCGTTCGCCCCCCCCTTGTATCGTCCGCTGGCCGAGCGGTTCGCCCACCGCCGGAAGTTCGCGGCGGCCCTGCACGAGCTGGCCGTGATGGGCTCGGCCTACCGGCGCCGGATGGACGTGGTCGTGGGCACGGTGGTGATGTCGTCGCTGACGCACGTCCTGAACATCTTCGCGTTCATCTACATCGGCCGGGCCATCTTCCCCGATGTGCCGGGCCTGGCGCAGCACTTCCTGATCGTCCCGCTGGTCCTCTTCAGCACGGCCATCCCCCTGCCGTTCGGGGCGCTCGGCGTCTCGGAGCAGATCAGCGGCGTCCTGTTCAGGCTGGCCGACTACGACGGCGGGGCGGTCACGATGATGGCCTTCCGCGTCGCGCAGTTCCTCGGGGCCCTGATCGCCCTGTTCGTCTACCTGGCCAACGCCGGGCAGGTCCGGGAGCTGACCCAGACGCAGATGGGCAACGAGGACACCCCGAACGGGAAGGGTGGGGCCGGCTCGTCCCTCCCCCCCGGCCCGGGTCCGGTCAGTCGGGTCTCGCAGGCGGCCCCGGCCGATCGCTGACCGTCGGTCCTTGCAGGACCTCGCCGAGCAGGTACGTCGGCTTGCCCTGCGACTCGTAATAGGTCCGCATCACCATCTCGGCCACCACGCCCGTCACGATCAACTGCACCCCGGCCAGGAAGAAGGTGACCGCCACCTGGGGCAGGGGGGTCTCGACGAAATCCTTCTTCGGGAAACCGATCGCCGGATAGCCATACTTGTAGAAGACCATCAATCCGAAGGCCGCGACGCTCGCCGCCAACGCATACAGGCCGACCCGGCCGAAGAAGTGGATCGGCCGCTGGGCGTAGCGCTGATAGAAGCGGATCAGGATCAGGTCGAGCACGACGTTGAACGTCCGCCCCAGTCCGTACTTCGTCCGCCCGGCCTGCCGGGGGCGATGGTTGACGACCAGCTCGGCCACCCTCGCCCCTTGCCACGAGGCGAAGACGGGGATGAAGCGGTGCATCTCCCCATAGAGCCGGACCCCGCGCAGGACCCTCCGCCGATACGCCTTGAGCGTGCAGCCGAAGTCGTGCAAGGGGACCCGGGAGAGCCGCGCCACCAGCCGGTTGGCGATCTGCGAGGGCACCCGGCGGGTCAGCCACTTGTCCTTGCGGTCGCGTCGCCAGCCGGAGACGACGTCGAACCCCTCGTCGAGCTTCTCCAAGAGCCTCGGGATGTCGCCCGGGTCGTTCTGGCCGTCGCCGTCCATCGGCACGAGGACCTCGCCGCGGGCCAGATCCATCGCGGCCGACAGCGCGGCCGTCTGCCCGCAGTTGGTCCGCAGGAAGGCGATCCGGACGTGCTCCGGGTCCTTCTCCTGGATCGCCCGCAGGCGGCCGGCGGTTCCGTCGGTCGAGCCGTCGTCGACGAAGATGACCTCGAAGCGCAGGGGGAGCGGCCCGAGCGCCCCGGCGATCTCGGCGTGGAGCGGCCCGACGTTCTCGGCCTCGTCCTTCACGGGGATCAGGATCGACAGGTCGATCGGCGGACCGTTCGGCTCAGCCGGCGAGGAACTGGATGAGGTGGCGGCGGGCAATGATCAGCGACTCCTTCCGTTTTTCGAGCGAGCCCTCGAAGGCGCGGTCCTCGACCTCGATGGCGACCGGCCCGTCATACCCGACGTCGGAGAGGGCCCCGAAGTAACGCCCCCAGTCCACGTCCCCCAGGCCGGGGATCTTGGGCGTATGCCAGAGGTTCGGGTAGCCCATGATGCCGTGCTCGTTCAGCTTTGCACGGTCGATCCGGGCGTCCTTGGCGTGGACGTGGTGCAGGCGGTCCTTGAACTCGTAGATCGGGGCGATGTAGTCGACCATCTGCCAGATGAAGTGCGACGGATCGTAGTTCAGGCCGAAGTTGGGGCTGGGGATGTCCTCGAACATCCGGCGCCAGATGGCCGGGGTGGTGGCCAGGTTCTTCCCGCCCGGCCACTCGTCTCGGGTGAAGATCATCGGGCAGTTCTCGATGCCGACCTTCACCCCCTTCTCGTCGGCCAGGGCGATCAACGGCCGCCAGACGTCGAGGAACCGGGGCCAGTTCTCGTCGACCGACAGGCCGGGGTCGCGGCCGACGAAGGTCGTCACCACGTTGACCCCGAGCGCGGCGGATGCCTCGATCACCCGGCGCAGGTGGGCGATCTCCCGCTCGCCCTGCTCGCGGTCGGGCTGCAGGACGTTCGGATAATATCCGAGCGACGAGAGCGAAACCCCCTTCGAGGAGCAGAGGGCCTGGATGCGCCGGATGCCGTCGGCGTCGAGGCCCTCCACGTCGATGTGCGTGACCCCGGCGTAGCGGCGCTCGGCCTTGCCGGGGGGCCAGCAGCAGGCCTCGATGCACGAGAACCCCTGGTCGCGGGCGAGGTCGAGCACCTGTTCGAGCGACAGGTCGGGGACGATGGCGGTATTGAAGCCGAGCTTCATCGCGAGGGGGCTCCGGATGATCGACGGCAACAGGGCCCTGGCACCCGGCCGTCCTCGAAACGCAAGCGAGCGAATGAATGATGTCCGTCATCCTATGGACAGTCTCCGCCGGTGGCCATACCGTAGCGTCGGCGGCCGGGATGACGAAGCGATCCGGAGCACCTCGGGGATGATTCACGTCAAGGACCTTCGGGTCGATTACGACACGGTCTGCGCCGTGCACGACCTGTCGCTGGAGGTCGGGCCGGGCGAGGTCTGCGGCCTGATCGGCCCGAACGGCGCGGGCAAGACCACCACCATGCGGGCGATCCTCGGCCTGATCGAGCCGACCTACGGCGAGATCAACCTGGCCGGGGTCGACATGCGCGAGCGGCCGCGGGACGCCTGCCGGGCGGTCGCCTTCATGCCGGACTTCCCCCCGATGTACGACGACCTGAAGGTCTGGGAGTTCCTCGACCTGTTCGCCTCCAGTTACGGCATCCCGAGGCACGACCGGAACGCCATGATCGACCGGTCGCTCGACCTGGTCAGCCTGCCCGAGAAGAAGAACGAGATGGTCGCCACCCTGTCTCGCGGCATGCGGCAGCGGGTGATGCTGGCGAAGACCTTGATCTCCGACCCGAAGGTCCTCCTGCTCGACGAGCCGGCCAGCGGGGTGGATCCTCGCGGCCGGATCGACCTGAAGAACGTCTTGAAGCGGCTGTCGGCCGAGGGGAAGACGGTCCTGATCTCCTCGCACATCCTGGCCGAGATGACCGAGTTCTGCACGTCGGTCGCCATCATGGAACGCGGCCGGATGGTCGTCAGCGGCACGGTCGACGAGGTGCGGAACCGGGTGATGGGCGGCGGCATGCTGGTGATCGAGGTCATCGGCGGCCAGGCCGACGACCTTCGCCGGATCGTCGCTGCCGACCCGGCGGCCTCGGGGGTCGAGCAGACGGGGGCGTCGAGCTTCGAGGTGCCCTATCAAGGGGATGCCGAGCAGGCGGCCGGATTGCTGGCGGCACTGGTCGGGGCGGGGGTGCGGGTCGCGTCGTTCAGCCGTCGCAAGGAAGGCCTGGAAGAGCTGTTCCTGAAGGTCGGCGCCAAGGAGCTTTCGTGATGGCCAGCCGGTTCGACATCGTCCTCGACAACCCGATCCTGACGAAGCACGCCCGCTCTCGATTGCGCCGCAATCGGGTGATCCCCTGGTCGATCGTGGTGGTGACGCTCTGCGCGATCGTCTGCTGGTCGTATTATCAGATCAACCAACTCAGCGGGACGACGCCGCTGACCCTCATCATCATGCTCCAGGTGGTGACCCTGGTGTTCGCCGGGGCGGGGGAGATCGGCAGCGCGGTCGGGGGGGCAAGGGAGAGCGGGATCCTCGACTTCCACCGGGTCTCGCCCGTGCCGCCGCACTGGCTGGCGGTCGGGTTCGTGCTGGGCGCGCCCTTGTTGCAGTACTGGTTGACGTTGCTGACGGTGCCCTTTGCCGTGTTCCTGGCGGCGGTCGGGCCGGCGGGGTGGCAGGGGTTGCTCGCGTTCGAGTTCCCGCTCTTGCTGGCGGCGGGGCTCGTGCATACGCTCACCTTGCTGGGGGCGATGATCAGCAAGAAGCCGAAGGCGGGGAACCGGGGGCTGATCGGCCTGGTCGTCTTCGGCCTGTTCCTGGGCCAGGGGTTGTTCTTCGGCGTCCAGTACATGCTGTTCGACCTGTCGGGGCGGATGGCGCGGATCGACTTCTTCGGGCTCTCGGTGCCGTGGATGCCCCTGGTGGTGGCGTATGAACTGATCCTGATCGGCTTCCTGTTCGTCCCCTCGGTGCGCCGGATGCGGTCGGACCGCGCCCACCTCTACACCAAGCGGCAGGCGATGGCGTTTTTGACGACGCTCATGTTCCTTGTGCTCGGCGTGACGTGGGGTTTGCAAGACGTGGACGGAGTCGTGCTCGTCTTGCTTTATGTCATGATGTTCATCGCCATGTTGCTGGCGGCGACGCTGACGCCGGATCGGAGCGAGTACATCAAGGGGGTCAGGCGAGCCCTTCGGATGGGGCGCCGGCGGCCGAACCCCTGGTCCGACTCGGGGGTCAACCGCCTGGGGGTGGTCGTGCTCTGCGGCATCGTCCTGATCGGGACGACCATCGCCTGGGAGGTGATCGAGGGCCGGGGCGAGGACGGGGCGGCGGCCTACTCGCAGACGATCGCCATCGGCGTCCTGACCATCGCCTATGTGGGGCTGGGGCTTCAGGCCGCACAACTGTTCATGCGCAAGTACGGACAAACGGTGTTTATCCTGTTCCTGTTCTTCGCCTGGTTGGTCCCGCTCGTGATCGGGGCGGGGCTGGGGGGCGCCGGGTATCAGAATGCCGCGTTCACCATCATCGCCGTCAGCCCGATCGCGGGCGTCCTCCTCTCGACGGGAATCCTCCGGGATGCGCCGCTGGAAATGTCGATCCAGACCGTCCGGATCGCGTCCCTTCTGCCGGCGGTGGGGTTCACGTTCCTCTTCCAGTTCCTGCTCGAAATGGTCCAGCGGCGGATCGACCGCGCGGTCCGGGGGACCTCGGCCCGGCGCTCGCCCGACCCGTTCGACGACGTCTTCGGCGTCCCGGACAAGGAGCACGATCCCGAGCTGGCCGACCCGATCGACGGGCCGATGGCCTCGGCATCAAAGGGGAACGCCTGATCGGAGCAGGGGGATTGGATCCAGATCGGCTCAGTGGGGCGGGGTTTCGGGCCTGGGGTCGGGGGCCCCTCGCTCGATCCAGGCGCGGAAGTCGTCGAGGACGGCGTCGGGCAGACGGCCGTCGGGGGGCATCATGGCGATCTCGCTCGTATGCTCAAGCACCCGGATGAGGAGGCTGTCGTCCGGCCGCCCCGGCTCGATGGCCGGGCCGGAATGGCCGCCTCGGCGCAGGCCCGATCGGGTATCGACGCGGAACCCGGCCTTCGGCGGCTTCGCCTGCGACGAGTGGCAGGCGTAGCAGCGTTCGATGAGGACGGGTCGGATCTTCTTCTCGAAGAAGGCGGCCCCTTCCGGGTCGTCGGCGAGGGCGAGGCCGGGAGCACAGAGCAGGGCACAAAGGAGGACGACGCGGGTCCAGGAGGAGGGGTGGTGGTGTCGCATCGACGGCGTTCTCGGTGGGGAGACATGGAGGGGGAGTGGGCCGGGAAAGCCGGGCCAGTCTCTCGCCATCGGCGGCCCGGTCTGCCATGCTACGGGGCTGAGGATGCCGGGACAACCGGCCGACCCGTCCCCCCGCCACGGAGCCTGTTCTCGTGAGTGCCCCGAAGTCTGAATCGATCGCCCTGGCCGATCGCCTGGCCGCATTGTACACGCCCGTGGTGGCCGACGTGCTCGACCGCCTCGGCGCCCGCAACCAGTGCCCGAGGGCCGACATCCGCCCGCTGGCCCCCGCCTTCCGCTGCGCCGGTGTGGTCCGGCCGGTGAAGACGATCGTCGCGCCGACCCTCGAACCCGCCGAGCCGTACAAGGGGGAAATGGCCGCCGTCGATGCGCTGGCGGACGGCGATGTGATGGTCGTCTCCTCCTGCGAGTGGAGCTTCTGGGGCGAACTCCTGTCGACCGCCGCCCGCTACCGAGGGTGCCGCGGCGTCCTGATCGACGGATTCACGCGCGACACGCAGGCGATTATCGAGATGGGTTTCCCCGTCTTCTGCCGCGGCATCCACCCGGCCGACAGCCTGGGGCGGATCGACGTCGAGGCCCACGACGTGCCGATCGACTTCGGCGGCGTGTCCGTCGCGCCCGGCGACCTCGTCCTGGCCGACCACGACGGCATCGTCTTCGTCCCCTCCGCCATCGCCGATGAGGCCATCGCGAAGGCTGAGGACAAGGTCCGCGGCGAGAACCTCGTCCGCGACAAGCTCGCCGAGGGGATGACCGTCACCGAGGCGTTCCGCCGCTACGGGGTCCTCTGATCGGATCGGGCTGCCCTCGTCGGTGAGTCAAAAGTGGGGGTCGCAACGCTCCCCCAGGGTCCGGAGGCGGGTTGCATCGACGGGCCCGGCTGAAGCGGGGTAGCATGGAGGGGAGACGTGGTTCGTCGGATTCCGTTCAAGGGAGCCTCCGCATGAGCGTCGCACCCAGCAGCCCGCCGGCCGGGGCCAGGGGAGGCCGGCCGTACCTCATCACGGCCGAGGATTACGCCCGGATGATCGAATGCGGCGCGATTCCCGAAGGCCGTCGGGTCGAACTCTGGGAGGGGCAGCTCGTCGAGAAGATGACCAAGAATCCGCCGCGCTCGACCGCCCTGAAGAAGATTCTGGCCGCCCTGTTCCCGATCATCCCGCCCGGCTGGCATCTGGCCCCCGAGTGCCCGCTCCACCTCGGGCCGCATTCGGTCCCCGAACCGGATTTAACGATCGTCCGCGGAGGCCCGGACGACTACCTCGACCGAGACCCAACCCCCGCCGACGTCTCCCTGGTGATCGAGGTCGCTGACACGAGCGTGGCGAAGGACCTCGGTCGCATGCGATCGGCCTATGCCGCCGGCGGCGTCGTGGCCTACTGGGTGGTGAACCTCCGCACGCGCACCATCGAGGCCCACGCCGACCCGATCGGCGGTGACAAGCCTGAATACCGCTCGATCCGTTCCTTCGGCGACTGCGAGGCCATCCCCCTGACCCTCGACGGACGGGCGATTGCCGAGCTGCCCGTGGCCTCGCTCCTGCCGGCCGTGGCGGGATGATCGCGTCCCATCGCGTCATCAGGCCGGAGGCGTCTCCCGCGTGGCGATCGCCTTCAAGATCGCTCGACTCCCCTTCTCGGCGGCTTTGGCGAGGGGAGGGGGGAGGGGGTTGTCGCCGAGATCCAGTTGCTTCAGTTGGATGAATGTCGAGAAATAAGGCGGGACGTCGGTCAACTGATTGCGTCGCAGGTCGAGCGATCGGAGCCGGACGAGCTTCGAGAAGGAATCCGGCAGGGCGGTGAGGCGATTGCCCCGGAGGTCGAGGTCCTTCAGGTTGGCCAGGTCCCCGAAGTCCGCCGGCAACGCGGTCAGCCGCGATCCCGTCGAGAGGGAGAGCGATTCGAGCTTCGTCAGGCGGCAAATCGAGTCGGGCAGCTCGGTCAACTGGTTCATATCCAGGTCGAGTTCTTCGAGCTCCGTCAGCTCGCCGATCCAGGCCGGGAGCGTCGTGAGGTCGCATCCCGAAAGGCTCAGGATGCGGAGCCGGCGCAGGTTGCGGATCGATTCGGGCACCTGACGGAGCGGATTGTTCGTGAGGACCAGGCAGGTCAGGGACGTGAGCTCGCCGAGCGCGTCGGGCAGGCGTTCCAACTGACAGGTGAACACGTTCAAGTCTTCGAGACTCGTCAGCTCTCCGATCCAGTCCGGCAGTTCCTTCAACGGGTTGATCCCCAGCATCAGGCAGCGCAACCAGCGACAGCCCCGGATCTCCTCCGGGAGGGTCGTCACGACGTTGAATGCGTCGAGGTTGAGCGTGTCGCCCCCCGCCTGGACGGCGGCGATTTGCTCGGCGATCTGAACGGCTTTCGACTTCCTCGGCATGTTCGCTCCATTGCGACGTTCCAGCCTGGTAGGGTCCGCTGTGCGGACCTCCCTGATCCGGGTTGAGGAGGTCCGCACAGAGGCTGGGATTTTTTCGCCCCCTGGTCGTGCATAATATCCACATGAGCACTTCACCGCTATTTCCCGACCTGGAGGGCGACGACGGGCCGACGGAGCGGCCCCCGGTCGACCTCGGCCCAGCCCCGCCGCCGCGACTGCGGCGGCCTAACCGCGAGCAGATGCTCATGCGGCCCTGCTCGCTCGACGAATTGATCGGCGACGATCACGATGCACGACTCGTCTGGCAACTGGTCGAGTCCTGGGACCTCTCGCGGTTCCTTGACGCGATCCGGGCCCGGGGCGAGACGCCGGGGCGGTCGGCCACCGATCCGAAGCTGCTCGTGGCGCTGTGGCTCTATGCCGCCACCCAGGGGGTTGCCGGCGGCCGGGAACTGGCACGACTCTGCGCGTCGAGCGACCCGTACCGCTGGCTCTGCGGCATGGTGCCCGTCAACTATCACATGCTCAATGACTTTCGGGTGGCCCACGCGCAGGCGCTTCAGGACCTGCTGACCCAGATGCTCGCGGTGCTGATCCGCGGCGGGCTCGTGACGGTCAGCCGGATCGCCCAGGACGGCACCCGGGTCCGGGCCGGCGCCGGGGCCAACAGCTTCAAGCGGCGTGAGACGATCGAGCGGGCCTTGCAGCAGGCGCGGGCCCATCTGGAGATCATCCGGCGCCAGGCGGAGCGGGCCGAGGACGCGACCGAGCGACGCCGGGCCGCCGAGACGCGGGCGGCGCAGCGGAAGGTCGACCGCATGACGCAGGCCCTCGACGAGCTGGCGAAGGTCGAGCAGGCCAAGGCGCAGCAGAAGGCCAAGCCCAGCCGGTCGAACCCGGCCCGGGCGAGCATGACCGACCCCGAGTCGCGGTACATGCGGATGCCCGACGGGGGCAGCCGCCCGGCGTACAACGTGCAACTGGCCGTGGACACCGAGAGCCGCGCCATCGTCGGGGTCGAGGTGACCAACGCGGGCGGCGACGCCGGGCTGGCCGAGCCGATGCGTGAGCAGATCGCCGAGCGGACCGGCGGCGTGGTTCGGGAGCACCTGGTCGACGGCGGTTACGTCAAGCTCGAGGACCTGGACCTGGCCGCCGCGTCCGAGCCCCCGGTGACGATGACCATGCCGGTGCCCCGGCCCCGGAAGACGGCCGCCGACCCGCACCAACCGAAGAAAGGGGACAGCCAGGCGGTGGCCGCCTGGCGGAGCCGGATGGGGACGGCCGAGGCCAAGTCGGGCTACAAGGACCGAGCCGCGACGGTCGAGACGGTCAACGGGGAGTTGAAGTCCGAGCGGGGCCTGACGCCGTTCCGGGTCCGAGGGCTGCCCAAGGTGCGATGCGTGGCGTTGTGGTGCGTGCTGGCCTACAACGTCATGCATTTCGGATGGCAGATGATCGTCCTGACGGCGTAAGCGGAGGCGATCGCGGTCCACCCGGGCCGGGACCTGGGCCCCTCGGCCCGCCCGAGGGGCTCGCGAGCCCGATTCGAGGCGGGAAGACGCCCGACGCGCGGAACCCATCGCCTCAGGCAGACCGCCCCTCGCAGGTGCCTCCGATCACGAAGAAAATCGAAAACATCCCAGCCTCACAGCGGACCCTACCAGGCTGGGGAATACTCCAGGTGGCGAACGGTTTGGTCGCAATCGCCCGCGTGCACATCGGCTCCAACGGATTACCGGCAGTGATGACAGCGGGCGTCATGCGAGTGGCGAAGGCGGCCGTGACGAGAGGAGACGGACAGCCGCTTGAGTGGCCAGACCGCAAAGTAACGCAATGGCCAACTGGGGTAGGGACGCTACCAAGGCGTACGAGGCATACGCGGCGGCCTGGACCCTCAGCGACAGAGGGTCGAATTCCGCCTGATCGAAGAAGCTGTAGACAGGCGCCCAGAGCGGATCGGTGAACCGATCGTATCGGTCCCACGCCCGCCACATCACCGAGCCGGGATACGTCGGGGCGGGAGCCGGGCCAAATACGGGCGGGGCGCCTCCCGCAAATTGGGGCGGGAAGACGAGGAAGCTCGATGCCGAGATCAGCGCGGCGGCGGCGGCCACGTACCCGCCCCAGAAGGGGCGTCCTCGCCCCTGGATCAGCCGGACCAGCCCGAATTGCATCGCCATCCCGATGACGGCAATCCGACACAGGAGCGTTTTATCGAGTCGCCAAAGGGCAATCCCAACGGAGAGGTTGATCGCGATCACCACCACGGCGATCATTAGGGTACGGACGTTAAAGTGGTTCATCCTCATGGTTCGATCCCGTTTGCCCGGTGTGATCGTCTCGCAGTCGCTATGAGCCGGTCAAGCCAGCCGAGGTCATGGGCGATGTCGGGTGCCCTCAAGGCCCTGGAAATGCCCCTGAACAAATCGGGCCGACTGCTGACATGTAGCGTCTACGTACGTGACAAGCCCGCAACGGGGAATCGCGCACCATCGTATCCGTGATTGGGGAGCCCGGGAAGGACTGATCGACCGCCGATCACCGATCGATAGGGAACAACGGCCTTCGAATATTCCGATACGCGAATCGCCCCGGGTCGATGGCGGTGAGGCCGGGGGTGTTGACCTCGATGATCGAGCCGGCGATCGGACCATAAGCGGCCTTGTAGGCGACGGCGGCCTTGGCGACGAGGATGGAGGAGGAGGAGGGGTCGAGGCCGAGGCTGGTGAGCTGGCCGAGGCTGAAGGGGGGGGTGCGGAGGGTGTTGAGGACGAGGGTGATGAGGCCGGGGAGGTCGATGACGGCGGTGGGCCCCTGGTCGTTGTGGCGGCGGCCGCCGTGGCGGGGGGCGTCCTCGATCCAGGTGCCGTCGTGGAGCGATCGGACGACGCCGCGGACAGGCACGGGGCCGCCGTAATCGGGGTGGCTCCGGCCGCCGACGGGGCGGTCGAAGGTGGCGCCGGGGCCGAGTCGGGCGGCCTCGGCGACGGCGTCGGGGTCGTGGATCACGACGACGGCATCGCGGGCCTGCTGGCGGATCAGCTCGGAGAGGATTACGGTGCCGTCGCCGGGGGTGCCGCCGCCGATGTTGTCGCCGAGGTCGACGAGGACGACGGGCGTGCGGTCGGAGGCGATCGCCTGGCGGACGGCCTCGGCGGAGTCGGGGCGTCGGGCGTCGAGGTCGTGGCGGATCGACCAGAGGCGATCGGCCAGTTCATCGGCGGCAGCTTGCGCAAGGGATCGATCACCATCGGCCACGGCGATGACGGACGAGCCCATCTCGGGCACGTCGGCGTAGGGGAAGCCGCCCATCAGGCTGACCGAGAGGAGGCCGGGGCGTCGTTCGAGGGATCGGGCCTCGTTCATGAGCGAGCGCATCGGCTCGGAACCGGTGTCCTGGCCGAGCAGGTTGACGATCATCGGCGGCTGGGCGATCGCGGTGACGGGCCGGATTTCGCCGCGGACGGCGCGGGCGATCAGTTCGGCGGCGAGGAGCCCGCGCTCGCGCTGATCGACGTGGGGATAGGTCTGATAACCGACCAGGGCATCGGCATGTTCCGCCATGAGCGGGGAGACGTTGGCGTGGAAGTCGAGCGAGCAGACGAGGGGGCGGTCGGGGCCGAGGGCGGCGCGGAGGCGGCGGAGGACCTCGCCGTCGGCGTCGAGGAAGCGGGGCGTGACCATCGCGCCGTGGAGCGCCACCAGCAGCCCATCGACGGGGAGGCGGGCGAGGGCGTCGGCGATCCGGGCGGTCACCTCGTCGAGCACGGCGTCGTCGACCGGCCCCCCGGGGGTGGCCCAGGCCATCGTCGTGGGCACGGCCTCGAAGCCGAAGCGCTCGGCCCCTTCGAGGAAGCCGCCGACCTCGTGGTGGGCCTCGCGCCAGACGGGGATGAGGGCGGGGCCGTCGGCGAGACTCCCCTCGCGGAACTGATCGAGGCCGGTCCGGTCGGGGCTGAAGGTGTTCGACTCGTGCATCAGGCCGGCGATGGCGATGCGCATGGGGGGAGGCTCCGAGGCGGGATCGGGGGGGGGAATTCCGGTAGGATCGAGCGCGGTTCTTGCGTGCTTGTGAAGGCCCCCTCACCCCGGCCCTCTCCCCCGAAGCGGGGGAGAGGGAGACAGATTCAACCCTCGCCCCCATTGGGGGAGAGGGTGGCCGAAGGCCGGGTGAGGGGGTCGATCCGCAAGGGCGACTCGAAACGCAGACGCAACGAACGGCGCTCGTCGGTGCGACGGACGATCGCCCGAGTTTCCCCGTTCGCCCGATCCCCGTCGAGGGGGAGCCGCCGACGATGCCCCGCCTGTTGCTCGACGAGACGGAACTGCATTACGAGGACGAGGGGGTCGGAGTGCCCCTGCTGTTCGTCCCCGGCCTGGGAGGGACGCATCGGATGTTCGCGCCGCAGGCGGAGGCGTTTCGGGCGACACGCCGGGTGATCCGGCCCGACCTGCGCGGCAATGGCGGGTCGGGCAGGCTCGACGGGCCGATCGGGACGGTGATCGACCGCCAGTGCGACGACCTGGCGAGCTTGATGGATGTGATGGGCGTCCCATCGGCGGTGATGGTCGGCGTGTCCTACGGCGGGGCGGTCGCCTTGCAGTTCGCATTGAGGCATCCGGAACGACTCGCGGGCCTGGTCGTGGTCGATGCGTTCGGCGAGTTGCGGGCGAGCAGGCCGATGGAGGGGCTCTTGCTGCTCGGCTCGTACCTGACGCTGGGGATGTATTATCTGCCCCGGCCGGTGTTGAAGGGACTGGCCGGCCTGTTCTTCCGGCGCTGGCCGACGGCGCACGCGGCGATCCCCGATCTGGTCGATGGCTTCCGGCCGACCGAGGCGGTGTTACAAAGCATCGCCATGTGCCGGATCGACGCGGTCCGCCCGGCCGATCGGATCGCCTGCCCCACGCTCGGGATCGTCGGCGGGTGGAGCAAGACGGCCGTCACGCTCATGGAACGGGCGATCGGGCCGATCCCCGGGGCGAAGCTTGAGGTCATCGCTGATGCGATCGACCCCAGCAACCTCTGCCAGCCGGAGGCGTTCAACCGCCTGCTCGGCGCGTTCCTGGCGGGGTTGGGGATGCCGGCGACCGGGGGATGACCTGCCCCCGGCACCCCCGGCGGATCAGGCGAGGATCGGGGCGATCGGCGACCCATAAGACACGGGGATCGGCCGGTTGAGCTGGTCGCGCAGCTCGGTGGCCGGGTCGATGCCGAGGCAGTGGAACATGGTGGCGGAGATGTCGTCGGGCGTGCAGGGGTCGGACTTCGGGTAGGCCCCGGAGGCGTCGGAGGCGCCGTGGACGTAGCCGCGCTTCAGGCCGCCGCCGGCCATGAGGATCGTGTAGCACTGCGGCCAGTGGTCGCGGCCGGCGTCCTTGTTGATGCGGGGGGTCCGGCCGAACTCGCCGGTCCAGACGACCATCGTGTCGTCGAGCATGCCACGCTCGTCGAGGTCTTCGAGCAGGGTGGGCAGGGTCTGATCGGTGATCGGCAGGCGCGAGTCGCGCAGGGTGTTGAAGTTGTCCTTGTGCGTGTCCCAGCCGCCGATGTTGGGGGAGTAGTAGACGGTGACGAACCGCACGCCGGCCTCGACCAGGCGGCGGGCCATCAAGACACTCTGGCCGTAGGTGGTGCGGCCGTAGCGTTCGCGGACCGATTCGGGCTCGGAGTGGATGTCGAACGCCCGCTGGGTCTCGGGGGAGGTGAGCAGGTCGAAGGCCCGCTGCTGATACGCGTTCATCCCCTTCACGGCCGAAAGTTGATCGCCGAGCCGGGCGAACTGGGTCAACTCCGAGAGCATCGCCCGCCGGTCGCCGGCGCGTTCGGTGGGGACTTCGAGCGGCAGGCTCAGCTCCTCGACCGAGAACTCCGGCTTGTTCGGGTCTTTGAGGATGAACAGGGGGTCGTGCTGCTTGCCGAGGAAACCGGCGAACTCGCCGGGGGTGCGGAAGGGGCCGTCGGCGATCATCGTGGGCAGGGAGACGGCGGTCGGGATCGTCGGCGGGCTGGGGGCGAGCTTGTCGACGATCGAGCCGTAGGCCGGGAAGTCGGTCGCCGTGGCGTTGGCCGTCACGATGTCGATGAGCGGCTTGTGGCCGGTCAGGGAGTAATAGGTGGCCGAGTTGTGCGCCCCGGTCCGGTGGTTGACCGACCGGACGAGGCAGACCTTGTCCATCACGGTCGCCATCTTCGGCAGCAATTCGCAGACCTGGACGCCGGGCAGGTTCGAGGCGATCGGGTTGAACTCGCCCCGGATCTCGGCCGGGGCGTCGGGCTTCATGTCGAAGGTGTCGTGATGGCTCGCGCCGCCGAACTGGTGCAGGAAGATGACCGACTTCGCCTTGATCGGCAGCCCCCGGCCCGAGCCTTCGGCCTTCAAGACGTCGGCCAGGCCCAGGCCGAGCCATCCGAGCACACCAATTTGAAGGATCTGGCGACGCGAGGTCCGAGTCTCGACAAACTCCCGACAACCGATTGGCTCGTGGCGCATCGCCTTGCTCTCCATTCGTTCGGGGAATCGGCCTCGCGTTTCGGGCCTCCAAAGGTTTAATATCTTATAAACAGTAAAGGCTCGGGAAACCACCCCGATCTTGATCAGACCGAATCGACCGACCGATCCGCCGATCCACCGTGAGGAGGTCGTCATGACCGACCGGCCGAACCCGACCAGGCAATCGTGGATGAAGCGCTCGCTGACCCTGGGCGGGGTGCTGTGGCTCGCCTGTGCTCCCGCAGTCGCCGACGACGCAGGGCCGATCCGCCTGACGATCGAGCCGAGCACGATCCACCTGGACGGCGCCCGGAGCGAGGCGCAACTGGTCGTCACCGGCCACTTCGCCGACGGCTCGGTACGCGACCTGACCGCCGAGGCCGCGCTCGATCCGGCCGAGGGTTCGGTGGTGAGCATCGAAGGGTCGGGGCTCATGCATCCGCAAAGCAACGGCCGATCGGAGATCGTGGCCCGGGTCGGCGGGGTCGAGGCCTCGGCAACCGTGACGGTCGATCGGGCCGGGGTGGCCGACCCTCGGCGGTTCGAGCATGAGGTCCTGCCCGCCCTGACCAAGGCCGGTTGCAATGCGGGGGCCTGCCACGGAACGCCGACCGGCAAGGACGGCTTCCGCCTGAGCCTCCGCGGGTACGACCCGGTGCTCGACTTCGCGAGCCTCGCCCGGGAGGTCGGCAACCGTCGGGTCAACCCGTTCGACCCGGAGCAGAGCCTGGTCCTGCTCAAAGGCTCGGGGGCCGTGCCGCATGAAGGGGGCGTCCGGTTCTCGCCGGGCGACCCGACCTATCGGATCGTCCGCGACTGGATCGCCGAGGGGCTTCGGCCCGAGCCGGAAGGGTTGCCCAGGCCGGTCGGGCTGGAGGTCTCGCCCGGAGACCGGGTGATCGACCTGCCGGGTACGTCGCAACACTTGTCGGCCCGACTGATCTACGACGACGGGTCGACGCGCGACGTCACCCGGCTGGCCCGTTATGAGTCGTCGGACGAGACCATCGCCACGATCGCGCCGGGCGGCCTGATCCGCAAGGTCGGCACGGGCGAAACCACCATCCTGGTCAACTTCGACACCCAGGTCGCCACCGTCCGCCTCATCTTCCGAGAGCCGGTGGACGGATTCGCCTGGTCCGACCCCCCCGCGAACAATTTCATCGACGAGCACCTGGCCGCCAAGTGGGAGTTGCTGAGGCTCCCCCCCTCGGAACTGAGCGACGACACGACGTTCCTCAGGCGCGTGTCGCTCGGCGTGACCGGCCTGCCGCCGACGCCGGAGCAGATCCGGACCTTCGTGGGCGATCCGTCCCCCGACAAGCGGGAGCGGGTGGTCGACGATTTGCTCAACAGTACCGAGTATGTCGACTTCTGGACGATGAAGTGGGCCGACCGGCTCGGGTGCAATCAGCGCTACACGGGGCACAAGGGGGCGTTCAGCTACTACCGCTGGATCCGGGACCAGGTGGCCGAGAACACGCCGTTCGACGAGTTCGTCCGCTCCATCGTGACGGCGAAGGGGCCGAACTACTCGAACCCGCCCGCCAGCTTCTACCGCCGGATCCGGAACCCGGAGGAGCGGGTCGAGACGGTCAGCCAGCTCTTCCTCGGCCTCCGGCTCCAGTGCGCCAAGTGCCACAACCACGTGGCCGACCGCTGGACCCAGGACGACTACTACGGCATGGCCGCCTTCTTCAGCCAGGTGAACTACAAGAACGGCCCGCAGTTCTTCGCCCAGTACAACAAGGAAGAGACCGTCTACCTCCGCCCCGGCCGCGAGGTCCGCCAGCCCCGCACCGGACAGGTGATGACCCCGAAGCCGCTGGGTGCCGAAGCCCCCGACATCCCCGAGGGGGCCGACCGCCGCGAGGCCCTGGCCGACTGGATCACGTCGCCGGACAACCCCTTCTTCGCCAGGGCCGCCGTCAACCGCATCTGGCATCACCTGATGGGCAAGGGGATCGTCGACCCGGTCGACGACCTCCGCGCCTCGAACCCGCCGATCTCCGAAGCCTTGCTCGACGCCCTGGCCGACGACTTCGTCGCCCACGACTTCGACGTGAAACGGACGATCCGCCTCATCTGCACCAGCCGGGCCTACCAGCTCTCGGCCGAGCCGAACGCCTTCAACGCCGGGGACGACCGCTATTTCTCCCGGTCGCTCGTGGAACTGCTCCCGGCCGAGGTGTTGCTCGACGCCATCTCCCAGGCGACCGGCGTGGATGAACGACTTTTTCACCTTCCCCCCGGAACGAGGGCGGTCGAGGTGCCCGACGGCGAGTTTTCCCACCCGTTCCTGCGGACCTTCGGCCAGCCCCTGCGGTCGGAGGCGTGCGAATGCGAACGCGAGGAAGATTCCACACTTGAGCAGGCACTTCAGCTTGTCGGCGGTCGCACGGTCCACCGCAAGGTCAGCGCCGAGGAGAACCGGATCGGCCGCCTGATGGCCTCGGGGGCCGACGATGCCAGTGTGATCGAGGAACTCTTCCTCGCCACCCTCTGCCGGTTCCCGACCGAGAGCGAAACGACCCTCGCGCTCGACCGGCTCGACGCCGCCACCGACGACGCCGACCGCCGCCGGGTGGCCGAGGACCTGCTCTGGTCCTTGCTCAACCACCCGGAATTCCTGTTCCGGCATTGATCGATCAATCCGGCGCAAGCGACTCCAGGTCCGGATCGTCCGGTTTGGCGGGTCGCGGCCGATCATCGGGCAGGGGGTAGACGATGTCTCCCTGCCCGATCTGATTGCGCGGCAGGACGAAGGCCCCGCGCTGATCCACAGCATCGGGCCCGATGCTGTAGAGCAAGATGACCGGCAGGCCGCTCGACGAGGGGCCGCGCGGGGCCCCCAGCAACCAGTTCAGCGAGCCGATGACGTCCGAGGCATCGGTCGAGGACCCGACATACCCGAACGGCTGGCCGGGCTTGTACGGGTCGTCGGGCAGGCGGTCGAGTTCCGACGGCACGAGGTCCTGGAGCCGGTCGGGCCACCGGCCGTCGTGCTCGAGCTGCCAGGCCCTCAGGGCGAGGATCTGGACCAGGGCGCGCCGATCGACCTCGTTCTGGTCATTCGCCCGGATCATCGGGGCGAGCATCGGGGGGACGAGTTCCTCGACCAGGGGAGACGCCTCCAGCAGTTGCGTCTCGCGTTGCACGCGGTACGGCTCGTAAATCACCGAGCGGAACGGCCCCCGATCCAGGCCGATGCGCCAGTCGCCAAGCACCGTCCGGAGCACCCGCCGCGCCCGCTCGATCTCCCAGGGGGTGCTGATGGCCCCCGTCCAGGCGGCGATTTCGGGGGTGACGCTCCCCTGAGATCGTGAAGGCGTGTTGCTCCGTGCCAGGCCATCGCGCAAGGTCTCGCGGGGGAGGTCGAGCGTCTGCTCGGCGATCACCTGCTCGGTCGCGATCACGAGCAGCGGATCGGGCGGGGGATCGAGCGTTTGAAACGATTCGAGCGCATTGCGAAGCAGCTCGGGCGTCTGTCGCTCGCTCATCGCCCAGTTCATCGCCCGGCGCAGGGTCTGTTCCTCGATGCCCAGGAGGATGGTCGCATTCCTTGCCGTCCTCGGTTCAAACGGCTGGCGAGACATGCGGAAAAGCGTGAGCAAATCCTCCCACGCGCCGTCCATGTCGCCGATCTGCCGGCGTCGATCGGCCACCACCCAGAGGAGGTCGGCCACCGGCATGACCGGCACGTCTTCTGATGCGCCCCAATCGAACACCGTACGCCCTTCTAGGGATCCGAACCGCACATATGGGAGAATGCTGGCGCGTCGGGCGAATTCAATGGCTTCGGCATGGGCATCGATCCAGGTCTGCGCATCGGGCAGGCGATCGAGATCCTCACTGGTGAGGATCATCGGCCGGCCCATCCCCTCGGCCATCGCGCGATCCGACTGAACTTGCCTGACCACGTTCACGGCCTCTTGATAGAGCGGGCCGGCGTCATCCCCCTCGTCTGCCCGGGAGACGGTGAGCTGCGCACGGAGTTCGGCGGGCAGGGGGCCGGGGTCGGGCATCGGCCAGACGCGAAGGCCCATGTACAGGGGGAACAACGTCCCCACGAACAGGAGCACCAGCCCCCCCAGGCGGACCCACCGCGACGCCCCCGGCCGGTCGAGCATCCAGGGGCCCGTCCAGGCCCACGACACCGCGAGCAAGGCCAAGGGCAAGACGATCGTCCACCGGGGATCGAGCAACCGGATGTCGATCATGATCCCGACCGGCACGATCAAGGCCACCAGCAGCACCACGCCGATCAGGGCCGCCGTGATCCCCCGCCGAATCGCCATGCCGCAGAGCAATCCCACCGAGAAGCTCGCCAGGGTCAGGCCCAGGTAGACCACCGTCGCCTCGACCAGGGTAAGCGTCGGCCTCGGTCCGACAGCCAGGAGAAACAAACTCAGGGGGACCCAGATCATCATGAGTCCCACCCCCCAGACCGCCACCTTGATCGGCCAGACGATGGCCGGGCGGACCCCGTGATGGGTCAGGAGCAGGAACGACCGGCCGCGCTGCTCGGCGTGGAACACCCCCACGCCCGCCAGCAATGCCACCACGGGGCAGAGGAAGAGCGCCAGGCCGAACGGATCCAGGCCGTAGATCACATCGGCCGCGAGCCACCCCAGCACCGGGACCCCCAGGCCCAGCAGCACCAGGTACGGCCACGCCGATCGCGCCTCGCGCGACGCCTGCCAGGCGAGGCTGGCCAGGGTCCGGGACCAGGACGAGCCGGATGGGGCGCGAATGGACACATGATCGCTCGGCGACGCGACGGCCTGTCCCGTGCCCGGCGTTTCCGCCCGAACACCCTTCCAGGGGCGATGGGGCGGCCCGGAGGCGAGGAAGACCACCCGGGAGAGCCCCGCCGTGGTGATCGCGATCCACAATCGGATCGGCGTCGAGGATGGCATCAAGATCGTCGGCGTCGATTCGCCGATCACCGGCGCCAGCGCGGGCAGGAGCAGGAGCAGGCAACATGCCGCCACCGCCGCCGCCGCCAGCACGTTCGGCACGAGGGCCGACCAGAACAATCCCCAGCCGATCGCCTCCAGGATCAGGGCAAGGACCAGGAGGAGCTTGCCGAGCGTCGCCCCCGGCCCGCCCAGGCCGTCGAACTCCCACGAATTCACCTGCGTGGCCGCGATCAGCAGCAAGACGAGCGTCAACGCCAGCGACGAGACGACCGCGAACGACGCCTTGGCGTCCCAGAGTCGCCCCCTCGGCGCCGGGAGCGTATCCAGCAGGCGCAAGGTCCCGTTCTCGCGCTCGCCGGCGATCGCGGCCGTCGCGATGGCCAGGGCATAGAGGCCGGAGAAGAGGATCGCGAAGCCCCAGATACTCGTATCAACCCCGTCCTCATCGGGCAGATAGCGGCCGGCCAGCAGGAAGCCGACCAGGGCCATCACGGCAATCGCCCCCCAGGCCGGGCCGAATTGCCGGGCGTCTTTCCACCAGAGCCGAGCAAGCATGAGCGGGCCTCCCCTCAACGGGTCAACGGATAGAACGCGCAGGAACCCGATCAGGCCACGTGGACCTCGGACGGGGGGCCGGACGGCGTCGGCCGACGCGACCGCATGTAACCGAGATAAATATCTTCGAGCGTGGGGACTTCGATCTCGACCGACTCGACCCCCGGCAAGGCCCGCACCGCCTCGCACGCCGCCCGATCGCGGGCCCGGACGAGCCAGTGGGCCTGCCGGGGGGCATCGGCGGCGTCGATCAATTCCATCGGCAGGTGATCGGGAGGGGCGACCGGGTGGGAACGATCGCCGAAGGTGATCGCCAGCAAGAAGGTCTGCGACCGGAGCTGATCGAGCGGCTCGGCCAGGAGCAGCTTCCCGCCGTGCATCAGGGCCACATGGCTCGCCACCCGCTCCACCTCGGCGAGCTGATGGCTGGAGAGCAGGACCGTGCGGCCCGACCCGGCCAGGTCCACCATCTGCTCCAGGAACTCGCGGCGGACCATCACGTCGAGTCCCGAGGTCGGCTCGTCGAGGATCAACAATCCCGGATCGCCCGCCAGCGCGAGCGACAGGCTGACCTTCGCCCGCATCCCCTTCGACAACATCTTGATCTTGCGGGCCGGGGGCAGGGCGAACCCCCGGATCAGGTCGTTGAACCGCGACTCGTACCCGACCGACCCGCCGGGGCCCTCGGCGTGGAACCCGGCGGCGAACCAGCCGATCTCGGCCGGCGTCATCCAGTCGTAGAGGGCCGGGACCTCGGGCACGTAGCCGACCCGGCGACGCACGGCCAGGCCCTCCCGGCTCGGGTCGAGCCCCAGCACGCGCGTCTGCCCGGCGTCGGGGGCGAGCAGGCCGAGCAAGACCTGGATCGTCGTCGTCTTGCCCGCGCCGTTCTCGCCGAGCAGGCCGAAGACGGCCCCCTCGGGCACGTCGAGCGAGAGGCCGTCGACCGCCGTCACCCCCCGGAACCGCTTCGCGAGCTGGACGATTCGGATGGCCGCACCCTGTTGCGTCATGACTGTCCCCCTTCGTGTTGGCCCGCCACGCCGGACTCCCGCCATTGGTCGTGCAAGATGCGTTCGATTTCCGATGGGTCGAGCCCGCTCCGCCTCGCGTCGTCGATCGCCGCGCGAAGGCGGTCGCGCACGAAGGCGTGGCGGGCAGACTGGCAACGCTCGGGGGCCTCGACCGTCACGCTCAGGCCGGTCCCCCGCACGGCGTCGAGCAGCCCTTCGGCCTGCAGCTCCCGATAGGCCCGCGCCACCGTGTTCGGATTGACCACCAACTGCTTGGCCAGCTCGCGGACCGAAGGGACCAGCTCCCCCGGCCGCAAGGCCCCCGACGCCACCGCGAACCGCACCCGATCGGCGATCTGGGCGTAAATCGCCCGATCGTCCCCCGGGATCAGGCCGAGTAAGAGCATGGCTCAGGCCCTCCGTCCTGGTGTTCTATTGAACTCATACACTATGGCGCCACACTCGCCGCCGATCAAGGGAGAACTTCGGAAAAAATTCGAGCACGACGGGCTCGAAGTTTCGCAATGTTTACACTTCTACCCCTCTCGCCCGCGAGAAGGTCGAATCTGCCCCCCTCTCCCCGCTCGCGGGGAGAGGGCCGGGGTGAGGGGTCCTTGCGTTCCGAGGCAGGCCCGCCCCATCATATCAGCCCGGCAACACCGAACCGGAGAACCGCCACACGAGGCCACCATCACCCAGCAACACAGATATGACCTATCATTCAATCGTAAATAACTAATACACAATCTAACTACCTCAATTCCTCCCGGGCGATCCCTGCGCCGGAACACGCCCCGGAGCCCACGCCGGCCGTCCTTGTCCGCCCGATCACCCCACTCGCCCTCACCCCGAACGGCCCCGATGGGCCAAGGAACCTCGTCCCATGACGCACGCCCGCTGGCCCGTCACCCCCCTGATCCTCCTGCTCGGCACGGCCGCCTCCGCCGAGGATCCCGCCTCCTCGCCCAAGCCGCCGGGCCGGATCATCGCCCTCGGCGACTCCATCACCAAGGGCGTCCGCCCGGGCGTCTCGCCCGAAGACACCTTCATCGCCCGCGTCGAGGCGGCCCTGAATGCCGACGGCCTCGCGGTCGAGGGGATCAACCTCGGCGTCGGCGGCGAGCGGACCGACCAGGCCCTCGCCCGGCTCGACGGCCTGATCGCCCAGCGTCCGCGCATCGTCACCGTCATGTACGGCGCCAACGACAGCTACGTCGACCAGGGGGCCACCACCAGCCGCCTCTCGATCGACGACTTCGCCCGCAATCTCCGGACGATCGTCGAGCACCTCCTGCTCGCCGGGATCGAGCCGGTCCTGATGACCGAACCGCGATGGGCCGACGACGCCGATCCCGACGGCCTCGGCCGCAATCCGAACCTCCAGCTCGAACCCTACATCGAGGCCTGCCGAGACGTTGCCCGCGACACCGGCGTTGCCCTCGTCGATCACTACGCCCACTGGACCGAGGCCCGGGCCGACGGCCAGAACCTCCGCGACTGGACGACCGACGGCCTCCACCCCAACCCGCGCGGCCATCGCGAACTTGCGAACCTCATGATGCCCACGTTGCAACAGTTGCTTGAATCTCCCCCGATTATTCCCTTCGAAACCTCGGCCCAGACCGTCCTCGAACACGACGACGGCCGGTTCCTGTGGTACCACCCCAGGGCGACCGTCCTCCCCCCCTCAGACGAGCCGCACCGACCGAACGTCCTGATCACCTTGCAACAGCACTTGCACACCTCAGACCATTACTCGGGCCTGAGCATGCTCACAAGTGCCGACCTCGGCCAGACCTGGACCGGGCCCGAACCGGTCGAGGAACTCGACTGGGTCCGCGAGCCGGGGGGGGTCGACGTGGCCGTCGCCGACGTCACCCCCATGCTGCACCCGGCCTCGGGCAAGGTGATCGCCGTCGGCGCCCAGGTCCGCTACAGCGCCGCCGGCGAGCAGCTCGAAGACCAGGCCCGCGCCCACCAGACCGCCTTCGCCGTCTTCGACCCCGAGACCCGTCGTTGGACCCCCTGGCAACGCCTGGAAATGCCCGACGATGAACGATTCAACTTCGCCCGGAGCGCCTGCGCCCAGTTCGTCATCGAGGACGACGGCACCGTCCTCCTGCCCTTCTACATCGGCCGATCGGCCGGCGAGCCGTTCAGCGTCACCGTCGCCCGCTGCTCCTTCGACGGCGAGACCCTGACCTACCGGGAACATGGGAACATCCTCTCGCTTGCTGAGGAACGCGGGCTTTACGAACCCTCCCTGATCCGCTGCGCCGACCGGTACTATCTCACCATCCGCAACGACCTGAAGGGGTACGCAAGCGTCGGTGATGATGGCCTGAACTACCGCCCCGCCAAGGCCTGGACCTTCGACGACGGCACCGACCTCTGCAGCTACAACACGCAGCAGCACTGGCTCGCGCACGGCGACGGCCTGTTCCTCGTCTACACCCGCCGCGGGGCCGACAACGACCACATCATGCGGCACCGCGCCCCGCTCTTTGTCGCCCAGGTCGATCCCGAGTTGCTCCAGGTCATCCGCAGCACCGAGCGCATCATCATCCCCGAGCGCGGCGGCGAGCTCGGCAACTTCGGCGCATCGGCCATCAGCGACCGCGAATCCTGGGTCACGGTCTCCGAAGGGGTCTGGAACGAGGACGCCCGACGCCGAGGGGCCACCGGCGCGTTGTTCATCGGCCGCGTCCTCTGGGGCGACCCCGCCGCCGAATCCCCCACCCCTTGACCGTCATCGGGCCGCGATTTCCCCGGCGAAACCGCGGCCCGACGTCCTCCTCACTCCCTCACGTCCCTCACCAGCCGATCGACCGTCGCCGCGATCCTCTCCTCCACGTCGCCGGCCCACCGGAACGCGGGACGTCCATACTCATAGAGATACGATCCCCCCTCGTATCCCCCTTCTTCCCACACGCGACGGGACGGGATATAGGCGATCATGTCATCGACATAGCCGCACACCCACGTGTTCGAGCCGTACTCCCGCTTGAACCGGAGGGCGTAATCGACCACCGTCTCGGCCCCCATCCCGATCATCAGGGTGTCCTCCCCGAGCCGCCAGGCATGCACCGGATACGGATACGACGCCTCGAACGTCTCCCCCGCGTCCAGCTTCCGGAGCAGCCGGGCCGCCCACCGGGCCACGATCGCGTTCGCATCGTCCAATCGCTCGTTCAAGTGTTCCCGGGTCACGACTTCGAGATAAGGGAGCTCCACCATCGCGAACGCCGTGCGCAGGACCGGCGCGATCGGTTCCATCGGCCGTTGCAGCGTCTCGCCCACCGCGTCGGCCAGTTCCTCGCCGTAGCGCTCGCACAGCTCGACCGACCGACGGGGAATGGGGTTCTGATCCCCGCCGCACGTGTTGACGAACATCGCCGTCGTCCCCGGGAACGCTCGCTCCAGCTCAACCTGGGCAAACCCCGGGTAGTCGCCGCACCAGGTCGTGAAGCTCAGGGTCGTCGGGTGGCAGGCGTACCCGAACAGCACAGCGGCCTGCGACCCATCCGGCCGTTCGATGCTCAACACCGGCACCGAATGATCGACCGGCCCGGCCAGCGGTTCGCCGCGCTCGATCAATGCCGGCACCTCGGCCTCCGTATTGTTCCGCCGGTTCACCGCGAAGGTCGCCGTTCCCTGCCCTGCCTTCAGCACCGCCGGGGCGAGCGATTCCATCGACTCCCCCACCAGGTCCACCATCGTCTCGACCATGGCGTCGGTGTACCGCTCGACGAGCCCAACCTGCTCCTCCTCGACCGGGTAGTAATCGACCAGATCCTCCCCCAGTCGTGGGCCGCAATGATTATGCGAGAACGTCAGCATGACCTGAGTCCGTTCGATCCCGAAGCGCTCCTCCAGGCGATCGAACACCCGGTCGCTCATCCCCTTCGGCACCCCCTGGAAGTCCGTCGTGATCAGGACGGCGCGATTCCCTTCGGCATCCTCCAGGCAAACCGCCTTGGCCCACAGGTCATGCAGTTTCCCGTCCGGCACCCGCTTCGTGCCGTAACCGGCCAGCCAGACGTCTTCCTCCGGCGTGATCACCACCCGGGCAACCCCGGCCTTCCACGTCTCGGGCGCGCCGTCCGCGGCCTTTGCCGAGGCCGAAACGACGAGCATTCCGACCATCACCCCGCAAACCGCCCAGCGCCCGCTCGCGCCCATTTCTCGCCGAACTCGATCACGACGCATCATCACGAGGCTCCAAGATTGGTCAATCCATTGTTGGAGAACCGAGGCTCCCTTACCATAGCGGCATGGCGATCGGTCCACCAGCGTGCACCATGCGCGGCACCCCGATCGTCGACGGCGGGCGGGCCGGACTCGGACCGATCCCGCTCGCCGGCCACCCACCCGATTCGCCCAGATGGCCCAAGAGGAATCACGATGCCTCGATCAATCGTCCCCCTGGGACTCGCCGTCGCCCTGCTCTCGGCCGCTGCCTCAGCCCCCGCCCTCGCCGACGACGAACCGCAGGCCGCCGCCCCGGTGTTCAAGGCCGGGTTCTCCGTCCGCGACATCACGCCCGAGATCGGCATGGAGGCGCCCGGCGGCTACGGCAAGTCGTACCACCGGTCCTTGCACGACCCCTGCAAGGTCCGCGCGGCCGTCTTCGACGACGGCCAGTCCCGCGTGGCGATCGTCGGGGTCGATGCCCTGGGCATCCGCCGCGAGACCGTGCTGAAGGTCCGCAGGGCGGTCGAGGACCGCACCGGGATCCCCGCCGATTCGATCCTCATCGGCGCCTCGCATTCCCACTCGTCCGGCCCGATCGTCTGGATCATGCCCGACGAGTACGACCATGCCCCGCAAAACGTGCAGGAGCTTGCGTATGAGCACTCCACCTGCGTCAACCCCGTCTATCTCGAAGAAACCGAGCAGGCCCTGATCGACGCCATTTGCGAGGCGAACGACCGGCGGATCGCCGCCAAGGGGGGCGTCGGCTCCGGCATCGAGGACCAGGTCGCCTTCAACCGACGCTTCCTGATGAAGGACGGGCGCACGGTCACCCACCCGGGCCTCGGCAACCCCGACATCGTCGAGCCCGCCGGGCCGGTCGACCCCGAGGTCGGCGTCGTGGGGGCCTGGGACGCCGAAGACCCCAACCGCCTGCTCGGCTGCATCGTCAACTTCGCCTGCCACGCCACCACCAGCCCGGGCGGCATCTCGGCGAATTATATCTATTATCTTGAGAAAGTGATCCAGGGGTACTACGGCGAGGACGCGGTCGTCGTCTTCCTGGCCGGGGCCTCGGGCGACATCACCCAGGTCAACAACCAGAGCCCCTACGTGTACCCGAACGGCGAGCGCTGGGCGCAACAGGTCGGCGGCCGAGTCGGGGCCGAGGCGGTCAAGGTCCTGCTCAGCATGGAGCCGGGCGACTTGCTCCCGGTCGATGCCGCCCTGAAGGTCTGGGACGTCGATCGCCGCGTCCCCTCGCCCGATCGCGTCCGCGAGAGCGTCGAGATCCTGGCCCGGGAACGCTCCGAGGTCGACCCGACCGAGTGGACCTTCGCCAAGGAAACCGTCATGCTCGACGCCCTCCTCCGGAAGGAGCCGAAGGCCGAGGTCGAGGTCCAGGCCGTCCAGGTCGGCCCGGCGGTGTTCGTGACGACCCCGGCCGAGTATTTCTGCCAGCTCGGGCTCGACATCAAGGCCGCCAGCGCCTTCCCGTTCACCTTCCCCGTCTCGCTCGCCAACGGCTGCGTCGGCTACGTCCCCGATGAGGCCGCCTTCGCTCCCAGCGGCGGCGGCTACGAGACCCGCCTGACCAGCTACAGCAACCTCGAAATCACCGCCGGCACCCAGATGCGCGACGTCGGCATCGACCTGATCGGCCGGCTCGCACCCGGCACCACCCCCGAGCCCCCCCGCCGCCCGCCCTTCACCGGCGCCCCCTGGTCGTACGGCAACAACCCTCCCCAGCGCGACTGACGCCCTGCCCCTCGGGGGGGATGCGGTCATGCGAATCGATCCCCCCCGGCAAAAAACACGCTCATCGAAGACGCTGCTCCCAGAATGTCCCCCATCGGGAGATCAGGCCACCGGGGCGATCCCGCGGCTCGCCGCCCGACGACTCGGGGGCCTCCCGCCCCGGGTCGGGGGCGATCCCTCCCCGACCGGCCGGCGATTTTCCCGGAGACTTCGCACAAGGCCCCCAAAACAACCTAGGGTTCACTATCGGGGATATTCGAACCGAACGACCATGCAAATGTGAAGGTGTGGCACACGGCCAATCGCGCTGGGCCCCTTAGTGAAGCCGGGTGCCAGTCCGGCGGCCCTCCTGCCGATCGTTCGGTGAAGGCACGACTCCTCGTTTCGTCAGGATGGTCAAGGTGCAAGACGACCCGTACGACGTGAGATACCAGGCACTCCCCGGTCGTTGCAACTCCATTCCCCTCGCGTCCTGGGCCGAATTGCCGACCCGCCCCCAGGCGTCGGGTGATTCGTCCAACGTCAACGCCGACCTCACCATCGACGCCGACGCCAACGCCAACGGACCGGCGACGGACCAGGCGGACCTGCCCCCCAGCCCCGGCCCCGGCCCCGACCCCGGGACGATCGACGTGCAATCGCCCCGCGTCTCACACCCGGCCCGAGGCACGGCGCTGGGCTGGAATCAGAACGACCTCTTCCGACTCATCGCCAACAGCACCGCCGATTGGGAGTCCTGGATCGACGCCGACGGCGTGACCCGATGGGTCAATCCGGCCGTCGAGCATTTCACCGGATGCTCCCCCGCCGACTGCCTAAAGCGGCCCGATTACCCGCTCGGATTCGTCCACCCCGACGACCGCCCCACGCTCGCCCGGACCCTCACCGACGCCCTCGCGGGAGCCTCGGGAGACAATCTCGAGTTCCGGGTCCGCCATCGCGACGGGTCGATCCGATGGGCCGCCATCTCCTGGCGGCCGATGCAGGACGCCCACGGCCATGGCCTCGGGTTCCGCGCTAGCATCCGCGACATCTCCGACCGGAAACGCCTGGAAGACCAGCTGCGGGCCGAGCGCGACACGCTCGAAGAGCACGTCGCCGAGCGGACCGCCACCCTCGAGACCGTCAACCGGGCGCTCCGCACCAGCGAGGCCCTGCTCCGGGGGTTCCTCGACCACGTCCCCGCGGCCGTGGCCCTGAAGGATCTCGAGGGCCACTGCCTGATGGCCAATGCCCGGTTCACCGCCCCCCTCCCGGGCGATCCCGACGCCCGGCCCGGCTCCCCGGCCGAGGCCCCGGGCCCCGCCGACCGGGCCGCCGAGGACCGCCGCCGCGAGCAACTCGTCCTGGAGCAGGACACCCCCCAGCAGTTCGAGGACCGTTATGGCCCGGCCGGGAACCCGAAGGCCACCAGCACCCTCGTCTTCCCGATCCGAGAGGCCGACGGCTCCCCCTGCGCCCTGGGCATCATCGGCCGCGACGTGACCCAGCGACGCCTCGCCGAGCAGCAACAGGCCGAGTGGAGGACCCGATACGAAGAGGCCGCCTCGGCCGCCGGCCTGGTGCTCTACGAGTGGGACATCGACGCCGACCACCTCACCTTCGGCGGGGCCTGCGAGCAGGTCCTCGGCTTCTCCCCCGAGGAGCTCGAAGGCGGCCTCGACCGCTGGATCGCCCGGATCCACCCCGACGACCGGGACGGATTCGTCTCGGACCTCCAGATCTCCTCCCACCCCGAGACGGGGTTCCACGGCACTTACCGCGTGATCAATCGCCGAGGCGAGTGCATCATCCTGAGGGACGACGGGAGCTTCTTCCCCCGGGAGTCGGGCCGGCCGGCCCGGTTCCTCGGCTTCCTGGCCGACGTCACCCAGCAGGCCCAGGCCAGCGAGGCCCTCCGCCTCGGGGAGGAACGCTTCCGGGCCATCTTCGATCAGACCTTCCAGTACGCCGCCATCCTCTCGCCCGACGGCACCACGCTCCAGGTCAACGACCATGCCCTCGCAATCGGCAACCTGACCCCCGACGACGTCATCGGCAAGCCCTTCTGGGAATGCGACTGGTGGACCGTCTCGCCGGCCGTCCAGCAGCGGCTCCGAGACGCCATCGCGCGGGCCGCCTCCGGCGTCTCCGTCCGTTACGAGGAACAGGTCCGGAAGTCGGCCGAGGAGACCGCCTTCATCGACTTCTCGATCAAGCCGATCCTCGACGCCTCGGGCGCCGTCACCCTGCTCGTCCCCGAGGCCACCGACATCACCGATCGCAAGCAGACCGAACACCGCCTCAAGGCCGCCCTCGGCGAACTCCAGACCATCATGGAGGCGGTCCCCGACATCCTCTTCGTGATCGACCTCGACGGCAGGCTCATCCGCTGGAATCATCGGCTCGGACAGCTCACCGGCCTGACCCCCGCCGAACTCCAGGGGCGCCACGCCCTCGACTTCTGCCCCTCGGATGAAAGCGAGGCGGTGATCAAGGCCATGAACACGGCCTATGCCGAGGGGGCCGCCACCTTCCACGGCCATCTCCTGCGGCGCGACGGCGACCCTTGCCCCGTCCAGATCACCGCCGCCCCGCTCCGCGACCCTTCCGAAGGGGTCGTCGGGCTGGCCGGCGTCACCCGCGACATCAGCGACCGCCTGAACCTCGAGGCCGAGCTTCGCGAGCAGGCCGAGGCGGTCGAGGCCCTCAACCGGGTCGGCCTGCTGCTCGCCTCCGAGCTGGACCTCGGCTCCCTCGTCCAGGCCATCGCCGACGCCGCCGTCGGCCTCACCGGCGCCGGGTTCGCCGTCCTGTTCACCGAAGGGCCCCACGAGGAAGAACGCATCTATCGCATGTTCACCAGCTCCGGGTCGGAGCACCTCGAATCGTCCGAGGTCCCGGGCCTCAACTGGATCGAACTGCTGCGGCCGATGCTCCGCGGCCACGGCGTCATCCGGCTCGACGACGCCCGGCTCGACCCCCACTTCCGGCGCGTCGCCGGCCGCCAGGCCGAGGGGCCGGCCCTGGTCAGTTGCATGGCCATGCCCCTGGTCGGCCGCTCCGGCGCCATCCTCGGCGCCATCCTGCTCGGCCACGAGGGCGCCGGCATCTTCACCGAGCGTTCCGAACGCCTGGCCGCCGGGCTCGCCTCCCAGGCGGCCATCGCCCTGGAGAACGCCCGGCTCGTCGCCGGCCTGGAGCAGGCCAACGCGGAGCTGGAAGCCGCCTACGACGCCACCATCGCCGGCTGGTCGCGCGCCCTCGATTTCCGGGACCACGAGACCGAGGGCCACTCGCGGAGGGTCACCGCCCTGACCCTCCGGCTCGCCCGTCGCATGGGGGTCTCGGATGCCGACCTCGTCCACCTCCGGCGCGGCGCCCTGCTGCACGACATCGGCAAGATGGCCATCCCCGACCGCATCCTCAACAAGGCCGGCCCGCTCGACGCCCGAGAGCGCCAGGTCATGGAGCGTCACCCCGTGCTGGCCCATGCCATGCTCGCCCCCATCCCCTTCCTCCAGTCGGCCCTCGACATCCCCTACTGCCACCACGAGCGCTGGGACGGCGCCGGCTACCCCCGCGGCCTGGCCGGCGAGCAGATCCCCCTGGGCGCCCGCATCTTCGCCGCGGTCGACATCTACGACGCCCTCCGGTCCGACCGCCCCTATCGGCCCGCCTGGAGCGAGGAGCAGACCCGCGACCACCTGCGCCGGCTCGCCGGCTCCCACCTCGATCCCGAGGTCGTCGACGCCCTGATCCGGCTGCTCGAAGACGCCGAAGCCGCCCCCGAACCGATCCCGCCCGACCGCGACCCGCCCGACGTCGAACTCCTCGGCGAGGCCCCGTCCCCCGACCCCGACCCGCTCCACCGGTCGTTCGAGGCCTGGGCCGTCCCCGGCTCGACGCCCGGCGCCGGCGCCGGCTGGCTCGGGCTCCTGATGGAGCAGATCTCCAACCTGCTCACCATCGTCGAGGTCGACGGCACCATCCGCTGGCAGAGCCCCCTGCTGGGCCAGTTGCTCGGCTACCAGTCGCACGAAGTCATCGGCACCAACGTCTTCGAGTACATCCACGAGGACGACCTCCCCTCGGTCCGACCCGTGTTCGACGAATTCCTGCGCGACCCCGAGTTCCACCCGGCCCTCACCCTCCGCGTCCGCCACAAGGACGGCTCATGGCGCGTCCTGGAGGTCGTCGGGACGAACCTGCTGCATCATCCCACCTTCCGCGGCTTGCTGCTGACCTCCCGCGACGTGACCGAGAAGGTCCAGGCCGAGAAGGCCCTGCGCGAGGGGGAGGAGACCCTCCGCAGCTTCTTCGACAGCGTCCCCATGATGATGGCCATCGTCGAGCTCCAGGGCGACGAACCCCGCTTCGTCAAGCTCAACGCATCGGCGGCTCACTTCCTCGGCGTCGACCCCGCCAACCCGCCCCACGATCAACGCCTGCGGCTCCACCTCAGCCCCGAACACCAAGGCCTCTGGGCCCGCGCCTTCCGAGCCAGCCAACCCGGCCAGGAGCCGGCCCACTTCGAATACCAGGACCGCCTCGACCCGAACAACCCCCGATGGCTCGATGTCTCCGTCAGCGCCATCGGCACCGCCGGCCCGGGAACGCGGCGCTTCGCCTGCGTCGTCCAGGACACGACCGGGCGGAAACGGGCCGAGCAGGCGCTCCGACGCAGCGAGGACCGCTTCCGCCAACTCTTCCTCGGCGCGTCCATCGGCATCGGCATCATCGACAACCGGGGGCTCATCGAGGCCGTCAACCCCCGCTGCGCCTTCCTGCTCGGGGAGACCCCGGCCCGGCTCACCGGCCGTCGCTTCACCGAACTCCTCCAGGAGCCGCTCCGCCCCATCGTGCAGCAGACCTTCGAGGACGCCCCGACCGACAAGCTCGTCTACTGCGGGACGCTCGAGGTCACCGACGCCACCGGCAGCCCTCGCCACGTCCAGCTCGACGCCACGCGGATCACCGGGTCCGACGGCGGCTATCGCTGGGCCGCCTGCCTGATCGACGTGACCGATCGGGTCCAGGCCGAGCAGCAGCTCTCCCGCCTGGCCTCGGTCGACGCCCTGACCGGCCTGGCGAACCGCCATGCCCTGGCCGCCCACGTCGACTCCGCCATCGACCATTCCCGGCGCCTGGGCGGCATGCTCTCCCTGGTCATGCTCGACGTCGACCGCTTCAAGGCCTTCAACGACGACTTCGGCCACCTCGCCGGCGATCAGGTCCTGCGCGAGCTGGCCTCGATCCTCGGCCAGGTCCTTCGGCCTTATGACCTCGCCATCCGCTACGGCGGCGAGGAGTTCCTGATCATCCTGCCCGGCGCCGACGCCGACGCCGGCGCCCAGATCGCCGACCGGCTGCGCCTGACCATCGCCGCGCACCCCTGGCCCCTCCGCCCCATCACCGCCAGCTTCGGCGTCTCCACCGGCCCCGCCGGCTCCTTCGACAGCGAGCTCCTGATCAACCGCGCCGACCAGGCCCTGTATCAGGCCAAGCGCTCCGGCCGCAACCGCGTCGTCCTCCATCGGGAAGCCTGACCAGGTCCCCGCATGCGGCGAGAGGGTGAACGAGCGCCCTCAACCCTCTCCCCCGCCCGCGGGGGAGAGGGTGGCCGTCAGGCCGGGTGAGGGGGAACCCGGCACGAACGCCAGGGTTCGCGGTCCTCGACACCCTCGCCCCCGCCCTCACGCCGCGGAAACGATCGAACCGCTTCCTCCCCGATTCTCCCCACCGCTCTGACTACCTTACTGCTCATTCCACGGCCTTCCCGGCGGCGGCGGCGGCGGCTCTTGCCATCGCCAGGTCGGCTGATAGCGCACGTCCAGGTGCGGCGTGGCGATCCGCTCGCCCCCCCGGGTCATCGACAGGAGCAGGGCGTCGAGCGTCCCGCTCGTCAACAGGGTCCGCTCGACCGGCCACGACGGCTCGCCGGTCAGCATCATCCCCTCGATCCCGTTGAGCAAGAGCGTGAAATGCGCCGCCGGCCGCGCCTCCTGGGTCCAGAACAGGGTCGATTCGACCGGCCGCCCCTCCTCCCCATACCGCCAGGCGGCCGCCCAGTTGGCCACCGCCCCGTTCAGCTCGAACAGAGAAACCCGCAGCCCGTCGCGATACTCCACGATCATCAGCTTCGGATCGCGCACCGCCGATCGGTCGATCGCCCGCCCCTCCCGATAGGCCGGCACCCGCCGCAAGGCGTCCTCGAACAGCTCGCGGTCGCACGCCCCCCCGTCCAGCGCCTCCCAGACCGCCTCGCCGCGGAGGCACTGCACCGCCCGCACCCCCGTCTCACCCCCGGCCCGCTGCTCGGCCAGCGCCTGCACCGCCTCCAGCGCATGGAACCCATACGCATCGGTCGATCCATACGTGAAGGCCACGATCTCCGACAGCCTCGCCCCCCGCTCCACGTCGGCCGGCGGGTGCCGCCACGTCCCCGAGACCGACGAGCCGGCCATCAGCGGAATCCCCAGCTCCCGGGCCGACTCATAAATGAATGCAGCATCCTCCCAGTTGTCCGCCAGGTGCTTGTCGATGAACACCGGCACCACCCGGCCGCTCTCGCGGAAGACCTCCAGCGTCTCGTCCCAGAACCGACGCTTCGGGTACTGATGGTTCCCCGTCTCCGAGAACGGGTAGTCCCCGTGCTCGGCGACGAGCAGGACCCCGTCGACCGCCAGCTCACCCGTCCCCAACGTCAGCGCCTCGCCGATCGTCGGCGCGATCGGGAACCGATGCGACGCCGCCAGCAACCGGCTGATGTCATTCGCCGGCCTCTGATCCGTATACAGCGAGGCCAGGCTCAACGGCGAGTCCTCCCCCGTCCCGTCCAGCATGTCCGTCAGCAACAATCGGCTGACGATCACGTCCGCATGCGAATTATGCCGGTACTCCGTCACCACCGCCGCCACCCGATGCCCGGCCGGCTCCCCTGCCGTCGCCGCCGACGGCGCCAGAGCAATTCCCGATAGCCCCGCCACCAGTCCCCAATATCTCCGCCCCCGCCGATCACAACGCCCGTTCCCCACGTTTCGCCTCCTCCCTCTGAACAACCACACCCGCCGCCCCTTACCGCCCTCGACCGCCCGGCTGACGACGCCGTTGCGCCTCCGGAGCCTCGGGACGACCTTACCCGTCGCCCCTGGCCGCCCCCTGGGCCGGCCCCTTGTCCGATGCAACTCCCCCGTCCCTCACCCCACGCGTCCATCCCCCTCTCCCCGCCCCTCCCGCCGGTGCGCCGGGCCCTCGATCGGCTCGCGAGGCGACGCGTTCGATGCTTCGTCCTCGTCGCCCAGCCTCGCTCTCAGCCACCCTCTCCCCCACTCTCGGTGCGAGCATCGACCTCTCGGGGCGAGCGTCTGATCTCGCGAGTGCGAACGTCTGATCTCGCCGGGCCGAGCGTCGGTCGACCGCGCCGGGCCGAGCGTCGAATCGGCTCTTCCCCCCTCTCCCCGCCCGCGGGGAGAGGGCCGGGGTGAGGGGTCCTCGCGTTCGACGCCCAGCCCGGCACTTCGCCCAAGCCCCGTCACCCCTCCCTCCTCCTCCCTTCGCTCGAGATCACGCACCGAAGCACAATCGTTCCCCTCTTGCGCGTCCGTCCCGACGCGCCCCATGCTAGCGCCCCCATTGCCGTCCAACAAGAGTTAAACGCCGATCCCCCGTCCCGAAAATTCGACGCCCCCCCTCGAACCTTTTGTGACTGGCCCCCCCGAATTTCCCGAGACTAACAGAGAGCCCCTTCCTCCCGATCGACCCCAACCTCTGCCGACTCATGAACCCTTCAGCCTCCCACTTCTCCTCCGCCAAACTGACAACGAGCAAACTCCTCGCAAAACCAACACACCCAAACACGCAACCAACCCGACTCCTGGGCCACCTTACTTCTCCACCTGTCCTCCAGGTCGCTCCTCCTCCCCCTGGTCCCGCCCCCCTCATTCGCCTCCGAATTCTCGCTCCACCCGACCCGCTCTTTTCCCGAAACGAACACCAAAAAACACCACAACCGACATCTCGAACAAGGTTTACGACACGTCGCCCTGGCGCACCAGTCCCTCGCCGACCGCGCACCGCGGCGCACCGCCGCTCGCCCCTTCCGCTCGATCCGGCCCTTCGCGGATCCCCTGGGCGGCTCGCCCCCTCAATTCCCGAAACGAATACTCCCATACGACCGAACCCGTTCCACCATCACAATTTCCACCACACCCCCTCGGCGCACCGGGCCACCCCCTCGACCGTGCACCGGCGCTCCGCTCGCCCTCAACCCTGGCCGCTCAACCAAACAAAGCCACATGCCAATCTGGCAGCAAACGCACACTTGGGCCGGTTCGCCGAACAAAGCCACATGCCAATCTGGCAGCAACCAGTCCCAAGACCACACCGCCAAACAAAGCTGCTTGCCAATCTGGCAGCCCGGCTCGTTGCCACGCAACGACGCCCGGGGCACCCCTCAGCCCCAGCGTCTCGCGAGGTGTCGCCGTCGCCCGGCCCGACCGGCGATCGCCGTCACCGCCTGACCGATGACCGGCCGTTCCCCTGGTGACCGGACGCCCCGAAGCAGGCTCTTTGACAATTCCTATGCGATGATCGCGTCGATCGGCGTTCCGTGATCGACCTCCAGGCGCTTCCGGCCCGGCAGTTCCAGCTTCCGTGAGTCGAGCCCCAGTTGCTTGAGGATCGTGGCGTGGACGTCGGTGACGTAGTGGCGGTCCTCGACGGCGTGGAAGCCGATCTCGTCGGTCGCCCCGTGCACGACGCCCCCCTTGATGCCGCCGCCGGCCATCCAGACGCTGAAGCCGAAGATGTGGTGGTCGCGGCCGTCGGACCCCTGCGAGCCCGGCGTGCGGCCGAACTCGGTGGCGAAGACGACCAGCGTCTCATCGAGCAACCCGCGCCGGGCCAGGTCCTCGATCAGCCCACCGATCGGCCGGTCGACCGCCAAAGCATTCTGCTCGTGATTCGCCCGCAATCCCCCGTGGGCGTCCCAGCGCCCCGCCCCGCCGGCCCCGTGCTGGACCTGGATGAACCGGACCCCGCGCTCGACCAGGCGACGGGCCGCCAGCATCTGCATGCCGAACTCGCGGCAGTGCGGCAGATCCAACCCATAAAGGGACTTCGTCTCGTCCGACTCCTGCGAGAAGTCGACCGCCTCGGGCACCGACTGCTGCATCCGGAACGCCAGCTCGTACGAGGCCACCCGCGCCGCGACCGCCGCGTCGCGGGGCGATTCGGCCAGCCGCTCGGCATGAAGCCGTTCGAGCAGGTCGATCCCGACCGACCGGGCCGAGTCCGAGATCGGACGTTCCGGCCGGCCGAAATCGAGCGGGTTGTCCGGGTCCACCCGCATCGGGACCGCGTCATGAGCCGGGCCGAGGTAGTGGCCGTCCTTCAGGTTCCAGTATTCGCGATTGCCGATGGAGATATACTGAGGCAAGTTGTCGTTGAGCGACCCCAGGCCGTAGTGGACCCAGGCCCCGAGGTTCGGGTAGTCGCCGTCGTTCAGGTGGCGGCCCGAGTGGAACTGCGTCTGGGCGCCGTGGTTGCTGTCGGTCGTCCACATCGAGCGGATGATCGCCAGGCGGTCCACGTGCCGGGCGATGTGCGGGAACCAGTCGCTGACCTCGATCCCGCTCTCGCCGTGCTTGCGGTAGCCGACCTGGAGCGGGTAGAGCGTGTTCCGCTGGTTCCCGTTCCCGTCGGGCACGACCAGGCGTTCGAGGGCCAGCTTCTCCGGGTCCTGCGCGTCGGCGAACGGCGTCTCGGCGATCGTCTTGCCGCCGTACCGGGTGAGCATCGGCTTCGGGTCGAAGCTCTCCATGTGGCTCACGCCGCCGTTCATGAACAGCCAGATCACGCTCTTGGCCTTCGGCGCGAAGTGCGGCTTCCCATCAGGAGGTGCCCATCCGCCGTCTCGTGCCACCCCGTCCCGATGCAGCATGGCCCCGATCGCGAGCGAGGCGAATCCCGAGAGGAACGACCTCCGCGAAGGCGTGACCAGCCCCGGAGCCGCGGGCCATTCCGGCCGTCGAGGAATGTTGAGCATCGTACTTCGTCTCGGTTTCGGTTCGGGTCGTTCGATCCGTCGTCGGTCACGGTCAGCGAAGGGTCACGAAGTCGGTGTGATTCAGCAGGACCCAGATCAGTTGCTCACGCGCAAACGCGAGGGAATCTTGATCTTGCGATGAATCTTCAAGCGCCTTCCAGTCGTCGATGGCCCTCAGGCCGGCCGCCGCTTCGGCGTCGCTCGGCTCGCTCCCCAGGATCAGGACGAACGCCATCCTGAGGAACGCCTCGTCATCGTCGGCCTCGTGCCCCTGGTCGGCCATCGCCCCGGCGATGCGGGCGGCGATGCGGGGAGACGCATCCAGGACCAGGTGACTGTTGCTCAGCGCCAGGGCCTGCTGCGGCACGATGCTCTGCGCCCTCCGGTAGCACTCCTTCACGAGTGCCTCGTCGAACATGGTCAGGAACCGGTTCCGTTCGTTGTTCGAGTGGAAGAAGTAGAGGCTGCGGCGGGCCGAGCCTTCTTGCTCGGCTTTCGGGACCGGGGGGCCTCCGAGGCCCGGGTCGAGCGTGCCCGCCAGGCTGAGGACCGCGTCGCGGACCGCCTGCGACTCGATCCGGATCGGGTCCCGACGCCAGAGGAATCGGTTATCCGGGTCGATCGCCAGGTTCCCCTCGGCGTCGGCCATCCCCGACGACCGGCGATAGGCATCCGACCGGACGATCAACCGATGCAGATGCTTGAGGCTCCAGTCATGCTCGATCAACTCCGCAGCCAGCCAGTCGAGCAAGTCGGGATGGGTCGGCGGCTGGCCGTTGCGGCCGAAGTCGAAGACGGTCGGCACCAGGGGGGTGCCGAAGTGCCTCGTCCAGACGTGGTTGACCGCCACCCGGGCCGTCAGCGGGTTCCGGGCGTCGGTGATCCAGTCTGCCAGGGCCGAGCGACGGCCGGTGCTCTGCGGCAGGAAGGGGATGGCCGGGTCGTCCTGGCCCGAGTTCAGGAACCGCGTCGGGGTCCATTTCGCCCCGACCAGCGGGGTGAACCGGTCGCCCGGTTCCTCGGCCCCTTTGACCGCCTCGTCGAGGGCCGCGCGGGCCGATTCGACCGCCTTTCCGGCCGCTTCCCGGTCGCCTTCGGCCGCACGGGCCAGCTTCAACTCGGCCTCGGCCAGGGCGAGCCGGGCCTGGGCCACCTTCGCCTCCCGTTCCGCCCGAGCGGCCTCGCGGGCGGCGGCGACGGCCCGTTCGGCCAGGGCGTCGGCCTCCTCAACATCGGTCTGATCGTCCCGGTCCCAGGCGGCCTGCATGGCGGCGATCCGACGTTCGATGCTCCGCAGCTCGGCCTCGGCCGCATCTCGGTTCCGCTCGGTCACGAGCAGGGTCAGCCGCGCCTCCTCGGTCGTCTCGTCCGGGCCGGCGGCGTCGGCACCGTCCCGGCAGGTCGCGTCGATCGCCCCCCGGGCGTCCGCGAGTTTGGCCTCGGCGGCCTCCAGGGTTTCGAGGGCCGCGCGCCGATACGCCTCGGCCACCCACGGGCGGCGCTCCGGCTGCCAGGCCTCGACCGGAAGGACGACCGGCTCGATTTCGAGCGGCTTGAAGCGGAGGATCTCGGGCAGGTCGGGGACCAGCGGGTTGGAGGTGGCGGGGTTGCGCTCCTCGCCCCGGATGAACAGGTACGTGGGGGTCTCCGGGACGCCGTCGAAGGCCCGCGGGATGCCGTCGCGGCCCAGGTCCGCCTCGCCCGGCACCACGTCGAGCCGCACGTGATACGGCTCGAAGAAGGCCCGCATGCGGTAGTAGTCGGCCTGGGAGATAGGGTCGTACTTGTGGTCGTGGCACTTGGCACAGTTGGTGGTCAGGCCGAGGAAGGCCTTCGACACATGCTCGACCGTCTCGTCCATCCACTGATGCCGATTGAACAGGAAGTAGTTGCGTGCCAGGAAGCCCGAGGCCCGCAGGCGGTCGAGGTCGTTCGGGTACAGCTCGTCGGCGGCGAGCATCGAGCGGACCATCTCGTCGTACGGCAGGTCGGCGTTGAGCGCCTCGACGATCCAGTCGCGCCAGTGCCAGATGTGCGGCTGGCTGTTGCGCAACTGCTCGCCCAGGCCCCACCAATCGCTGTATCGCCAGATGTCCATCCAGTGCCGTGCCCAGCGTTCGCCGTGGCGGGGGTCGTCGAGCAGGCGGTCGACGGCCCGGTCGTACCAGTCGGGGGAGGCGTCGCCCTGGGTGTCGGCGATCTCCTCCAGCGTCGGGGGCAGGCCGATCAGGTCGATCGAGAGCCGACGGAGCAGGAGCAGGCGGTCGGCCTCCCCCTGGGGGACCAGCCCCAGCTCGGCATGCTTGCGGGCGATGAAGGCGTCGATCGGGTTGGCAGCCCCTTCGATCATGGGGACGGGAGGCCGGACGATCGCCTGGAAGGCCCAGTGCTCGGCCGGGTCGCGCTCGGGGGCTTCGTCCGGCGGGGCAGGGGCCCCGGCGGCGATCCAGTCGCGGAGCAAGGCGACCTGTTCGGCGGTGAACAGCTCCCCCTCGTGCTCGGGGGGCATCCGGTCGAAGGGGTCGGCGGTGGAGACCCGGGCCAGCAGCTCGCTCTCGTCGGCACTGCCCGCCACGACGACCGGGCCGGCATCGCCCCCGCGGAGCATGAGATCCACCGTGTCGAGCCGCAAGCCGGCCTCTTGCTTCAGGGCGCCATGGCAGGAGTAGCAACGCTCCCGCAGCAGGGGCTTGATGCGGGTCGGGTAGGTATCGTCTCCCCACGCCGAGCGGCCTGGGCCGAAGGCCCCCCAGGCCACGAGGAGCAGGAGAAGCCATTGGGAGATTCGCACGGCTGCAACCCTCATCAATCCCTAACCCCTGGCATGCTCATGCCATCATCCGCGTCGCGTCGCGATCGGGCCGGGGGAGGGGATGGGACCGCCCCCCCGGCCGCTCGGGATCGCATCCACCGATCAAAGAGTCGCCAGGCGTTCGTCGGCGTCGCCGAAGGAATCCAGCTCGACGCCCATGCGGTCCATGATGCCGAGGTAGAGGGAGCAGAGGCGGCGGTCGTCGTCGGGGCGGTCGGAGTAGTCGAGCACGCGGCCGGTCTGGAGGGTGCCGCCGAGGCCGCCGGCGAGGACGACCGGCACCTTGCGGGCGTCGTGCTGGGTGCCCGACCAGAGGCTGTTGATGAACAGGAGGCAGGAGTGGTCGAGCACCGTGCCGTCCCCCTCGGGCATCGCGTCGAGCCGCTCGGCGAGGTATGCGAGCTGGCTGACGTAGAACTGCGTGACCCGGCCGTAGGACTCGGAGGTGTCGTCGTGCGAGGCCCCGTGGTGGGCGGCGCTGACGTCGAGGAACGGATAGAAGAGTCCCGAGATGTCGCGGCAGAGCAGGAGCGAGGCGATCCGGGTCTTGTCGGTCTGGAAGCCGAGGGCGATGAGGTCGCACATCAGGCGCATGTGCTCGCGGATGTCCTCGGGCAGGCCGTTGTCGGGGCGGGGCATGGCGAGGGCCGGACGGTCGCGGCCCTGGGCTCGCTCGTCGGCGAGTTGCTTCGAGGCGCGCATGGCGGCGGCACGCTGCTCGACGTCGCGGACGCTGGTCAAGTACTCGTCGAGCTTCGCGCGGTCGGCCACGCTGACGCGGCGGTTCAGGGCGGCGGCCTCCTCGCGGACGCGGTCGAGGATGCTCCGGTTGCGGAGACTTCCCCGGTTGTCGAAGAGGCTGTCGAAGGCGAGGGAGGGGTAGACCTCCATCGGGACCGGAGAAGTGGCACTCTGCCAGGAGATGTGCGAGCTGTAGGCCATCGAGAAGTTCGTCTCGTGGTAGCCGGTGATCGGCTGCTCGCAGCCCAGGACGATGCTCGGCTGGATCGTGTCCTCGCCCAAATGGCGGGCGAGCATCTGGTCGACGCTGATGCCCCCCTTCAGCTCGGCCCCGCGCTTCAGTGCGGCGCCGGAGAGGATGTTGCCGGTCTGGCCGGGGTGGATGCCGACGCCGAGGGCGTGCTGATTAAAAAGCCCGTTGATGACGTTGATCTTGGACTTCACGCCCGAGAGCGGTTCGAGCGACGGCCCCAGCTCGATCTCGGGGCCGGCCTGCTTCGCCCACCACTGGTCGGGGTTCACGCCGCAACCCATGAACATGGCGGCGAACCGCTTCGGGCCGGGGGCGACCTCGCCCGAGGCGTCGGCCCCCCAGGCGGGGAGGGATTCGAGCCAGGGGAGGGCCATCGTCACGCCGGCCCCCCGGAGGAACATCCGCCGCGAGGTCGAGAGGCGATCGCCTTGATTCGGGTCGGCCGCCGGGTTCGAGGGTCGCTTCATCGGCTTTTCACTCCGCAAGGTCGCGCTCGACGCGCGTGTTCCGGAACTGGGGGCTGAGGACGATGGCCTCGACCAGGGCGCCGAACCGCCCCTCTTCGGCCAGGAGTCGGGCCTGCATGCGTTGAATCGTGGCGTCGTCGGAGGGGATCAGGGTCCGGCCGAGGGCGTAGGCGAGCAGCTTCCGGCAGAGGTTCTCGACGAACTCGTCCCGACGCTCCTGTTCGAGGTAGGCGCGCAGCCCCTCGACCCCGGTCCCCTGGCCGCCGCGCGGGAATTCGGCCTCGGTCTCGACGGGTCGGCCGCCGAGGTCGACCGTCCGCAGCTCGCCGACCGGCCCGAATCCCTCGAAGGCGACGCCGATGCCGTCGAAGCGGTCGTGGCAGACGGCGCAGGCCGGGTCGGCCCGGTGGCGGGCGAGGGCCTCGCGGAGTGTCAAGGAGCCGAGGTCGGCCTCGTCGTCGGGAAGCTCGGGCACGTCGGGGGGAGGGGGGGGGATGTGCTCGCCGAGCAGGCGGCGGACGACCCAGTACCCGCGCTTGACCGGGCTGGTCCGCAGGCCGGGGGAGTTCTGGGTCAGGAAGACGGCCATCGGCAGGAGTCCGCCGCGGCCATAAGGAGTGGCGTCGGCGATCTCGACCCAGGTGTCGGGGCCGCCCTCGGGAATGGGGATGCCGTAGTGGCGGGCCAGGGGGGGGTTGACGAAGGTCCGGGTGCCGGTGAGCAGGTCGTCGACCGGCCGGTCGTACTGGACGAGGTCGAGGAACAGGCGGATCGGCTCCTCGAACATCGACCGCCGCAGCGTGTCGTCGAAGGCCGGGAAGCGCGTCCGGTCGACGCTGTTGTGGGCCTCGAAGCGGCGGAAGTCGAGCCAGTTGCCGGCGAACTCGGTGGCGAGGCCGCGGACGCGATCGTCGCGGAGCATCCGGCGGGCCTGGGCGGCGAGGACCTCGGGATCCTGCAATTCGCCCGAATCGGCCAGGGTCATCAGTTCGTCGTCGGGCATGCTCGCCCAGAGGAAGTAGCTCAGGCGGCTGGCCAGGTCGTTCGGGGAGAGGGGCTGGATGCCCGAACCTTCCTCCTGCGGCAGGTCGACGCGGTAGAGGAAGTGGGGCGACATGAGGATGCTGACGACCGTGTCGCGGACGGCGTCCTCGTGGTCCAGGCCGTCCTCGGAGCGGAGGGCCTGGTAGAAGGCGGCCACCCCGTCGCGTTCGGCGGGCGAGAGGCGGCGGCGGTAGGCCCGCTCGGCGAGGTCGGCGAGGGCGGCGACGTGGTGCGGCTCGGCCTCGGCGCGGAGCCGTTCGACGCGGCGGATCTCCCGGGAGATGATGGCGAACTGGTCGGCGATGGCCTGGATCGCCCGGTCGCTGGCGCCGATACGGCGGGCCTTGGCGAGGTAGACGTCGGCCAGGCGGGTCATCTTGGCCTCGGAGGCGGCGTCGCGGTCCTCGGCGCGGACGAAGTCGAAGTCGGGGTCGCCGCGCATGAAGCCGGTCTCAGCCCGCTCGTACCAGAGATAGCTGGAGAACTGCCGCATGGGCAGGTCGCTGATGAGGTTGAACTCGGTCCAGAGGCGGTCGAGTTCCTGGCGCTGGGCGTCGTCGAGGACCAGGTCGTACAGGGGTTGGTCGTCGCGGAAGTAGCCGGTCATGCTGTGGAAGCCGGCCGAGAGGAGGCGTCCGGTGTTGTTCTTGTCCTGGTCGGGATCGAGGTAGATCCGGGCCCGTTCGGTGACGACGAAGGCGTCGGGGAAGACCCGGCAGAAGGGCTCGAAGGTGGCCTCGAAGCGGGCGAGGGCGTCGGGGTCATCGGGCGGGGCGAGGGCCAGGGCGGCGGGGCTGTCGGGGTCGAGGCCGGTCGGGTTCAGGTCGGCCGCGCCGCCGGCGTAGCGCATGCGGTTGGCGGCCATCTGCCGGTTCTTCCAGAGGACGAAGGGCTGCGTGCCGTTGCTGATCCCCCGGGAGGTGAGGTTCTCGACTTCCGGGGTGAGTTGCTCGCGGAGATCGACCACGACATCCCGGAGCCGCTCGCAGGCCGGGCGGGCCGATTCCGGGTCGTCACCTTCGGGAGGGGGGAGTTCGTCCCAGAGGGCCTGGAGGGCGACGATGGGGCCGGTCTCGGCCTCGGGCGGCTTGTTGAGCAGGGTCCAGACGGTTTCGAGGTAGCGGGGGCTGAGGCCCCGATCGGTCGCGATCGCCTTGAGGGAGGAATCGGGCCGGCCGAGGGCCTCGCGGTGGCGGTACTGCCAGGCGGCGAGGACGTAGTCGGCCAGGTCGACCTCGTGGCGGGTGTAGAAGTCGATGATGCGGTTGACGGAGTACTTGTCGCGGTCGGTGGCCGCGATGACGGGGTGGGGGGCGAAGGCGAGGCCGTCGGGGGTGAGGACGAGGTGATCGGCGACCTCCCGGGCGGCGTCGAGGTACTTCTTGACCAGGGCGGGCGACATCGTGAGCGATTCGGCCGAGTTGTCGAAGCCGGCCTCGTTGGCCGGGTCGACGGGGAAGGTGCGGGTCGGCCGCAGATCGACGCCGGTCAGGTCGCGGATCGAGTGGTCGTACTCGGCGTTGCTGAGGCGACGGGCGGGGACCGGGCCGGGGTCGCCGGCGTTGCGCTCGGCTTCGAGGCGGCGCAGGTCGTTGATCCAGGCGATGACCTGGTGGCGGGCCGTCGCGTCCGGGTGGGCGTCGGCCCGGGGCGGGGGCATGGCCTCGGCCTCGAGCTGTTCGAGGACGATCTCCCAGAGGGCGAGATCGTCGAGCACGGAGTCGGCCGAGTCGTAGCCGCTCAGGTCGAGCCCCGCCTTGGGGGCGTCGGCCCCGTGGCAGCCGAGGCAATAGGTCTCCAGGAACGGCCGGACCTGCTCGGTGAAGCCCGCATCGGTCGTCGAGGCCTGGGGGGCCGGGCGTTCGTCGGGCGGCTCGCGGCCGGCGAGGGCCAGGACGGGGCCGAGGCCCGCGATCATCATCAGCAGGATCGTCCGCAACACGCGATGCCCCTCCGTCCTCAATCCCCGGCCGTGCAAAATTCAACAAAGGATTACACTAGCCGGTCGAGGCGGATGGGGCAATCGCTTTGGGGAATCGGCCTTGCGGGTGCGGGGGCGATCCGGATCGGGAGAGGATGGCGCGGCGCTCGACGGATGGGGGAGGGACTCGGCCGTCGCCGGCCGGTTCCGAAGGGGTCGTTCCCGGCAACGTCGACCGTCAAGACGCCCTCGATCGACACGGGACGGGAGGCGATCGCCGGAGATTTTCCGGAAGGATTGGATCACCCTCGGGGGATCGGCCGATTTTCAGGGTTGGAGCAGTTCGCCGGCCGAACCGGCGGAGTCGACCCGGCGGGATGGATCAGGATGCGAGGGACGTTCATGAGACTCAGCCTGATCCGCGTGCAAGCCCTCGCGATCATGTCCGTTGCGTCGCTGCTCGTCGCGAGCGGTGTCCCGGCCCAGTCGGTCACGCCGGGCGACCCGTCGTCGTCGGCCCTGGGAGATGCCCCGGGGGCGAGCGGGGCGGTCGACCTGGGGGGATCGGGGGGCGTGGAACAGGTGATCCCGGTCGGCCCGGGTCCGAGCTACCCGAGGGTGCCGAGGGGGATCACCCAGCCGCCGGAACCGTTCGGATTGCAGGACGGCCTGGGGATCGAGTCGAGCACGCCGCTGGTCGAGTCGAGCTTGCCGGTCGGCGGGCGGCTGGGGGCGGTCCCGCTCGACGAGCTGGAAGGCCCGGACGATGGCCTGACCATCGACCAGGCGATCGATCGGCTGCTGGCGATCAACCTCGAGCTGCGGGCGCAGGCGATGGAGATTTCCAAGGCCCGGGCGGATGTCCTGACGGCCGGGTTGCGGGGCAACCCGCTGATCTATACCGACGCCTCGCTGGTCCCCTACGGGGATTTCGACGGGACCGCGGGCGGCCCGACCCAGTACGACCTGAACATCACCCTGCCGATCGACCTGAACGGCAAAAGGAGGCGTCGGATCGAGGCGGCCGTCCGGGCCCAGGAAGTGACCGAGGCGTTGTATCAGGATGCCGTCCGGCTGCAGATCGACAACCTCTACACGGCCTGGATCGACGTGCTCGCCGCGCAGGCGACGATTCAATTCCTCAAGGCGGGGCTGGAGAGCCTGGAGACGCAGAAGCGGATGACCGAGCAGCGGGTCCGCGACGGGGCGATGAGCCGGACCGAGTTCAACAACCTCGAAATCCTGATCGATAGCACCGATTTGACGCTCCTGGAGGCACTCGAGACCTTCGAGGACGCGAAGCGGACCCTCGCCGCGCTCCTGCTCATCCCGCTCGAAGAGGCCGAGACCTTCCCGGTGCGGGGGACCTTGCGCGGGTTCGACCTGCCGAGCCCGCCGATTGAGTTGCTGATCGAGCAGGCCAGGGCGATCCGGCCCGACCTGGCCGCGTTCCGGCTCGGGGTGCACCGGGCGCAGTCGGAGGTCCGCCTGGCCCGGGCCAACCGGGTGGACGACGTCTTCCTGCTCTATCAACCGTTCACGGCGCAGGAGGCGTTGGTGCCGGGGGAGCGGATGGCGACCTCGTGGGCGATGGGGGTGACGATCCCCGTCCCGATCTTCAACCGCAATCAGGGGAATATCGCCCGGGCGCAGCATACGGTGGTGCAGACGCAGACCCAGTTGGAGAACCTGGAACGGCAGGTGATCCTCGAAGTCCAGCGCGCCGAGGCGGCCTATTCGGTGACGCTCGCCACGATCACGCGGCTGCAGGAGGAGACCCTGCCCGCGGCCCGGGAGAACCTGGAATTGAGCCTCGCGAAGCGGGGCACGGAGGGGCCGGACCCGATTTCCCAGATCGAAGCGCAACGGGCCTTCGGCGAGATCGCCCGCCAGTACCTCGATGCCCTGGTCCGTCACCGCCGGTCGATGTTCCGCCTGAATACGGCCGTGGGGACGCGGGTCTTTCCCTGAGTCGCCTGCCCGGGGCGAGGGTCGTTCCTCGTCCGGGAGGTGCGACGGGCCTTGGAATCGCCCCGGCCGCTCGGGTACGCTGGCGGCCGAATCGTGGCGACGCGAGCCGTCCGACGACCACCCGCGGATGCTCCCGGCCCGGTCGGTGATCGCCCCCCGGCCCCTTGACGTCTCGAACTGGCCGACACCATGCCCCGTCTTCGCTTCCTCGATCGCGACCGCACGGTCGCACCGGCGGGATACAACCGTTGGCTGATCCCGCCGGCGGCGCTGGCCGTCCACCTGTGCATCGGCCAGGTGTACGGATTCAGCGTCTTCAATGAGCCGCTGACCCGCGTGCTGGGGATCGACCGGCCGATCCCGGGCAAGGACTGGACGATCCCGCAGGTGGGCTGGGCGTATTCGATCGCGCTGGTGATGCTCGGCCTGTCGGCGGCGGTCCTCGGCCGATGGGTCGAGCGGGCCGGGCCGAGGAAGGCGATGCTGGCGGCGGCCTGCTGCTTCTGCGGCGGCCTGTGGCTCTCGGGCCTGGCGGTCGAGTGGCACAGCATCGGCTTGCTCTACCTCGGCTATGGAGTCATCGGCGGGCTGGGGCTGGGGCTCGGCTACATCGCCCCGGTCTCGACGCTCGTCCGGTGGTTCCCGGATCGCCCCGGCATGGCGACGGGCCTGGCGATCATGGGCTTCGGCGGCGGGGCGCTGATCGGCGCACCGCTCGGGGTGAAGCTGATGGGATCCTTCGCGTCGGGGACCTCGGTGGGGGTGAAGGAGGCGTTCCTGGTGATGGGGACGGTCTACTTCGCCTACATGATCTTCGGCGCCGTCGCGGTCCGGGTGCCGGAGGCGGGATGGCTGCCACAGGGGTATGACCCGGCGATCCGGCGCAAGAGCATGATGGCCCGCTCGGACATCCCGGTGGAGCGGGCCTGGAGGACCCGGCAGTTCTGGCTGCTCTGGCTGGTGCTCTGCCTGAACGTGACGGCGGGCATCGGCATCCTCGGGCAGGCATCGTTGATGTGCCAGGACATGTTCGCGGTCAGCGCGGCCGTGGGGGGCGGATTCGCGGGCCTGTTGAGCCTGGCCAACATGGGAGGGCGGCTGGCGTGGTCGTCGCTCTCCGACCTGACCGGGAGGAAGGTGATTTACGCGGTCTACTTCCTGCTGGGGGCGGTGCTCTACGCCCTGATCCCCCTGACCCAGGAGTCGGGGAGCGTCGCGCCGTTCGTCGTCCTGACGGCGTTGATCATCTCGATGTACGGGGGAGGGTTCGCGACGATCCCTGCGTATTTACGCGACCTGTTCGGGACGCTGCACCTGGGGGCGATCCACGGGAGGCTGATCACCGCCTGGTCGGTGGCCGCCTTGCTCGGGCCCCAGCTGGTGAACTATCTCTCGACCTATCGGATCGCGCGGGGGGTCCCGAGGGCCGAGGCGTACAACCTGACGATGTACCTGATGGCCGGGCTGCTGCTGGCGGGGCTGGTCTGCAACCTCCTGGTCCGCCCGGTGGCTGCAGGGCGATCGGCGGGGCAACCGCCCGACGGCCCCTCGACGACGAGCGCGTCGTGAGAATCCCCGAATCAAACGACCCTGGACGCCCCTGGAGGCCGAGCATGGCCGAACATCCGCCTGGCCGGTCGCCGCTCCGGCTCGTGATCTACTGGGTTCTCGTGCTGATCCCGCTGGGATGGGGGATCTCTCGGAGCGTGATCACGTCGCTCCCGCTCCTCACCGCGACCCCCGCCCCGGACGTCCCCCGGGCCGGGGATTGACCATGTCCTCACCCCGCCCGATCGCGCCGCTCGCCGGCACGCCGTCCGGGGCCGAACCGCTTCTCATGACGCGGGAAGATCGACCGCCCCCCGCGCCACCCGATCACCCCAAATCGCTTCCAGCGACCCGTCGACCGGACCCCGTCTTGGCGCGAGCCGATGCGAAGAGACGGCCTCGGATGGGAACGCCGGATCGTCGAGTGCTACCCGCTGATGCCAGGAGAGACAGGCCCATCGGGGCGGGAGCGGCGTCTGGGCGATCGGCGAGGGCCGACTCTTCGGATCAGGGGACGGTGATCTGGTGGGGAGATCTCCTCGGCCTGCAAGCAGGACTTCGGGGTGAACCGGGCCTTGGGGCCCGGTCGGGAGTCGGCGGGGAGGCGGGCTCTCGGGTGGCCCTCGGCATGAACGACGTGACGCGATGGCTCGAAGGGCGGACAGGGGCGTTTGATGGGTCGGCCACGACGTGGGACGGCACGATGACTTGCATCGAGTATGAGCGGCGGGAGCTCGGCGCGGGACACCACAGCAATCGGGAGCATCCCCTCGATCCCTGAACGCCCAGGTGGCATGCATGGTGCCACGGAGTCACTCGGGGAGGCGGTGGATCGTGCCGTGGAGGAGCCCATCGACCTGCTGACCGTCCGCGCCGAGGACCGAATACCAGAGTTCGAGCCCCCGGGTGGGTCGGAGCCCCGGAATGGTGAGGGTCAGCGTCCGCCGATCGTCGGAGAGCCGAGCGTCCGTCACTTCCAAGGGACGTTCATCGACGTGGGGGGAGCCGTACCGCTCAGACCGGATCAGGTCCCAGGCCTTCAGGCCGAAGTCGCGAGGGCTGGCGGCGGTGTCGGGATGAAGCGGATCGCTGAAGGTCAGGGCCAGACCCTCCCGAGTGGCGCGGAACCCGACCGGCAGATGGGCCGGCTTGCCGGTGGCTCGGATGCGGTACAGGCCGCCGGGGGCCTGCTGGTTGCCGGCCCAGGAATACATGCCGCAAAGGTAGAGGTGCCCGTCGGCCGGGCGGAACCGGCCTCGCATCACGCCGGTCGGGAACATGGGGATGGGCAACGCCACCATCCCGCCCTGCATCCCGTCGTCGATCGTTTCGTGCGGCACCACATAGACCTTGCCGTAACCGTAGGAGAGGCTCAGCAAGGCCCCATCCAGACCTCCCCAGGCGCGGCTCTCGACCCACAGCGGTTCGGCGGGCGAGCGGTCGAACCGATTGGTGATCCAGCACATCGGCTCCTCCTGGGAGGCATCGGAGGGGTCGGTCACATCGGTATATCCCCAGAGGTTGCCGAAGAATCGGCCATCGGGCCGGACCCAGTTGATCCGGTTCTTGGGGACCCAGTGCCCTTCCTGGTCCGTCACGAAGAAGGTGCCGTCCGGGTTCACGCAGACCCCGTTGGGGGCGCGGAAGCCGGTCGCAAGGATCTCGGTCCTCGAACCGTCCCGGCTGACCCGCAGCAAGGTCCCGTGGTGGGGCAGGACCGCCGTCTTGGCGTGGCGGGCCCCCTTCGCGTAGAGGAAGTTCCCGTCCTCGTCGGTTTGCAGCCCCATGGCGAACTCATGGAAGTGCTCGGTGACCTGGTGGTCGCTGTTGAAGCATTCATAGAAGTCGGTCTCGCCGTTTCCATCGAGGTCGCGGAGGATGGCGATCTGGTCCCGGCAGCCGACGAAGATCGCCCCGTCCACCACCTTCAGGCCGAGGGGCTGGAACAGGCCGCTGGCGATCCGACGCCAGGTCAGTTGCCCGTCGGCCCGATCGAGCCCGGAGACCCGCCAGACGTCGCCGTCCCAGGTGCAGGCGGCCATCGCATCGCCGCCGGGCAGGAAGTCGAGCCCGCTGAGGCGGAGCTGCACGCGCCACGGGTTCTCGGACGGGACCGGCAAGGTGTCCACGGCGAACGGCCCGTCCTCCGGGCCGGGTTCGAGATCGACGATCGATTCCTCCTGCCAGCGGGGCGGGCCGCCCCCGGTCGTCATCGCGGTCAGGTCGAGCGGCCCGGCCTCCTCCGACACCGTCGCCGCGAGCAGCTCGGGGTCGGCCCCTCTCTCAAGGCGGGCGACCCAGACCGTGAACCGTAGGCGATCCTCCCCCGCCGGGACGCGGAGCAGCAGGTGCCCGCCTTCCGTCGCCCAGTCCGTCCCGAGAGACATCCCCAGGAGACCGACGACTCGAGCCGGTCGATCCTCGTCCGAGGGGTCATCGAGCACGACCACCGATCCCTTCCCGAACCGGCCGACTTCGGCCTCCCCATCGGGGAGTCGGAGCAAACGGAGGGTCATCGGGGTGTCCCTCGGGCCGATCTCGATCGACCGGAGGAAGACCGGCCGGTCGGCCGGGCCGGAGAGGCCGGGGCTCTCCAGCACCTCGGCGTTGCCGACCATGTACGAGAGGATGGTCCGATCGGCCGCGTCGTATCGTCCCCGGAAGCGCCCCCAGGATCGGGGCAAGGGGCCGTAGGGTCGGCCATCCCGGCCGATCGGCCTCGGATCGTCGAAGGAGCCGGTGACGGGATCGGCCCAGCCCGGGCCGGCGGCCGTCTCGAAGGCGACCTCGCCGACGGCCCGGGGGTGGACCCCGTGGCGGCCGTTGAAGTGGATGCCATTCCAGTCGATGAAGCCCGGGCCGGTCCAGGCCCCCGCGACACGCAGGGTATCGTGCTCGAAGACCGACCAGGCGCGGCCCGTGGCCACGCCACCGGGACCGGGGTCGAGCCGGACAGCCACTCCTTTCCGGGCGATGTTCCCGGCGCCCCCGATCTCATAGGTGCCGGTCAGGCTCGGCCCGTAGTCGGCCCGCAGCCAGGGCTCACCCTCGGGCGGGACCGGACCCCGGCTGCCCCCTTCGGGCAGGGTCGCGAGGTAGTCGGCGTCGGCGGGGACGTACTGCGAGGGGTTGAACGGCCGGAGGTACGCCTCGCGGAGGTAGTGGATCACGTCGTACTTCTGGCTCGGCACCAGCATCGACTGGGCGGGCATCATCCCGAAGCCGACGGTGAGGGTCCGGTAGAGGCTTGCCGGATCCTTGCCGTTGCGGAACTGGCCCTCGGAGAACCGCAGGGAGGTCGGCATCGATCCCGGCTGGTCCTGGGTCCCGTGGCAGCTCGCACAGTTCCTCGCGTACAGGAGCTCGCCGCGGCGGAAGGCGTCGTCGTCGAGGGCGGCGATCAGGCCGGCGTGATCGAGGTCGGCCTCGTAGGCCGGCAGGGGAGGGTCGATGACCGAGGGGTCCGGCCGCAGGGATCGGGCGCGAGCCGGGCCGAACTCGGCCGCCTCGATCAGGTAGGAGGCCAGGTCCAGGAACTGCTGGCGATCGGCCAGCAGGTTGACCAGGCCGGTGGGCATGATCGAGGTCGGGGAGATCGCCCGCTCCTCGATCTCCGCCTTCGGGATGACCAGCTCCCCACCGCCCCGGGTCGCGCCTCGGAGGACGAGGGCGTCCTCGCGTTCCTCGCCCAGCAGGCCGGCGAGGACCTCCCCGTCGATCCGGGCGATCGTCACCGTCTCGAAGCCCTCTCGGATCGTCTCCGAAGGGTCGAGCAACGACCGGACGACCTCGGCCGCGGTCGTCCCCGGCGCCGGTCGGGCCAGGTCAGGCCCCAGCGGCGACGCGTCGTCCGGCCCGCCACAGGAGTGGCAGGTGACGCAGGCCAGCTGCGCCTGAGCGAACAGGGCCGCGCCCCGGATCGGATCGCCCTGCGATCGGGCCGCCTCCGCCAGCGAGCGCGGCCCCTCGCGGAGCAGTTCGGTCTCGAGGGGATTTGGCTGGGCCATCGCGGTCCGGGGAGTTGTTGCGAGGAGGACGGCGAGACAGGTGACGCCCCAGGCGGTCGTTCGGCAGCAGACCATCGCGGACCCCGGCTGGAAACACTCGGCGGGCCAGACGCTCGTCATCAAGAACAACGGGCACGAGGCGTGTCATTCTACCTCCGGGGATGCCGCGACGCGCCTCCCATTCATCGGGAGGAATACGGCTTCCGGAGTTCTTGTTCGTGGCATCGGTGACGGCCCAATTCGCATGCCCGTGCGATTGAATTTCGGCCGCCGAATCGCGTCGGGAGCGATCACCCGGCGACCGCCTCGCCCCGCGTCGCTCCGGCGCGTCGTGACACTCCCCCTGGCCTTGACGATCCGGGGCGCGTGAAGATTGGATGAGAAGCTCCCCGGCCGGTTCGGCGGGCCTTGACCTTCTAGACGACCGGTCTACTATATTGCATCGTCGCACCGGGGAACGCCCCTGGAGGAACCCATGAGAGACCGAGATCGGACCCGGGAGGTGCTGCTCGAGGTTGGCCGCAAGGTGTTCCTGGAGAAGGGGTACAACGCGGCCGGCCTGGAGGCGGTGCTGAGGACGGCGGGCGTGCCGAAGGGTTCGTTCTACTACTACTTCGGCAGCAAGGAGGAGTTCGGCCTGGCCGTGGTCGACTCGTTCGTCCGCGATTCGTCCGAGCAGCTCGAGGCGACCCTGAGCGAGCGCGGGCTCCCCCCGATGGTGCGGCTGCGACGCTACTTCGACGCCTCGGCCGAGCGGTTCGAGGCGGGCCGGTGCCGCAGCGGCTGCCTGATCGGCAAGCTCAGCCAGGAGATGGCCGAGCAGAGCGAGGCCTTCCGGACCCGGCTCTCCGAGGCCCTCGACGCCTGGACCGATCGCCTCGCCGCCTGCCTGCGCGAGGCCCAGGAGGGCGGCGAGCTGCGGGCCGACCTCGACGCCCGGGCCCTGGCCGAGCTGCTGGCCGACGGCTGGCAGGGGGCACTGCTCCGGGCCAAGACGCTCCAGAGCCCCCGGCCGCTCCGGAGCTTCGTCGACCTGATGTTCGGCCCGATCCTCCGGCCCCCGGACTGACCGCGGGGGGCCGACCGGGTCGGGCCCTTGCCGAGGGCCGTTCGTTCGAGCGTCCGGGCGGGGCGTTCCCGCCCGGCGTCCGTCCCCCGGCGGGCGGGCCTCCGGGCAAACATAAGGGATCGAGACCATGTCCTCCGCGGATTCCCGAGAGATGATGCTGATGCAGCCCCTGCGATTGGGGCCGATGATCCTGCCGAACCGGGTGGTGATGGCCCCGCTGACCCGGTGCCGGGCCGGCGCGGGTAACGTGCCCGGGCCGATGAACGCGACCTACTACGCCCAGCGTGCCGGGGCGGGGCTGATCGTCAGCGAGGCGACCCAGGTCGACCCGACCGGCCAGGGCTATCCCTCGACGCCGGGCATCCACTCCCGGGAACAGGTCGAGGGGTGGCGGCTCGTCACCGGAGCGGTGCACGGCCGGGGCGGCCGGATCTTCCTCCAGCTCTGGCACGTCGGCCGGGTCTCGCACCCGGACTTCCAGCCCGACGGGGGCCTCCCCGTGGCCCCCTCCGCGATCGCGCCGTCGGGGACGGTGAACACGCCCGGGGGGCCCAAGCCGTACGTCGTCCCCCGGGCGTTGGAGGAGGGGGAGCTGCCCGGCGTGGTCGACATGTACCGCCGGGGGGCCCGGCTCGCGCTCGAGGCCGGGTTCGACGGGGTCGAGATCCACGGCGCGAACGGCTACCTGCTCGACCAGTTCCTGCGAGACGGCACGAATCACCGGGACGACGCCTACGGCGGCCCGCCGGAGAACCGGGCCCGCCTGCTCCTGGAGGTGGCCGAGGCCGTCGTCGGGGTCTGGGGGCCGGACCGGGTGGGCGTGCGGCTCTCCCCCAACGGCACCTTCAACGACATGGGCGACTCGGACCCTGCCGCCACCTTCGGCGTCGCGGCCCGGGGGCTCGACGGCCTCGGCCTGGCCTACCTCCATCTGGTCGAGGCGCTGCCGGGGGACGTCCGGCACGGTGCGACCGGCCGGCTCGACTCGGCATTCTTCCGGCCGCTCTTCCGCAAGGCGATCATCGCCAACGGCGGGTACGACCGGGGCCGGGCCGAGGCGGTGCTCCGGGCCGAAGACGCCGACCTCGTCGCGTTCGGCGTGCCGTTCATCGCGAACCCGGACCTGCCCGAGCGCCTCCGGATTGGGGCGCCGCTCAACACGCCCGACCCGTCCAGCTTCTACGGCGGAGACGAGCGCGGCTACACCGACTATCCCGCGCTCGAGCCGGCGGGGATCGGCGAGTGACGACGAGATCGGCCCGGGAGGGCGTGGGGGCTCGGCGGTCGAGCGGGGCGGGAGTCCGCCCGGGGCCGCCGGGTCGATCGAGATCAGGGGAACGAACGATCATGAGTCTTTGGGTTCGCGTCGCGGCGGCGGGGCCGACGCTCGGCCTGCTGGCCGCGCTGGCCGGCTGCCGGGAGGCCGCTCCGTCGCCGACCATGCCGCCGCCGGCGGTCGTCGTCTCGGAGCCGGTCGTCCGGGAGGTCATCGAGTGGGACTACTTCACCGGCCGTCTCCAGGCGGTCGACGAGGTGGAGGTCCGGGCCCGCGTGTCCGGCTATCTGGACGAGATCCACTTCACCGACGGCGACATGGTGGCGGAGGGGGACCTCCTGTTCACGATCGATCCTCGCCCCTACGAGGCCGCGTGGGACCAGGCCCGCGCCCGGCTCGAGCAGGCCCAGGCGCAGCTCGAGCTCGCCCGACGCGAGGAGAGCCGCTCGGCCCAGCTCGTCCGGCGCAACGCCGAGACCCAGGAGGAGTACGAGATCAAGGCCAGCCAGGTCCGCCAGGCGGAGGCCGACGTCGCCGCCGCGGAGGCGGCCCTGGAGGCGGCCGAGCTGGACGTCGAGTTCTGCACGATCGAGGCGCCCGTCTCCGGCCGGATCGGACGACACCTGATCGCCGTGGGGAACCTCGTCAACGCGGAAGCCGGCCAGGCCACCCTGCTGACGACGATCGTCTCGCTCGACCCGATCCACGTCTATTTCGACGCCAACGAACGCGACTACCTCAAATACGTCAGGAGCTCCAAGGACGGCTCCCGGCCCAGCTCGCGGGACTACGCCACGCCGATCGCCGTCCAGCTCGCCGACGAGGACGGCTTCCCCCACCCCGGGAAGATGGACTTCGTCGACAACCGGGTCGACCAGTTCACCGGCACGATGCGGGGCCGGGCGATCCTCCCGAACCCGGATCAGGTCCTGACCCCCGGCCTCTTCGCCAAGGTCAGGTTGCCGGGCAGCGCCCCGTATCGTGCCACCCTGCTGCCCGACGGTGCGATCGTCCGGGACCAGTCCCAGGCCTTCGTGTTCGTGCTCGACGAGGGGGCCAAGGCCGTCCGCCGCCGCGTCGAGATCGGCCGGGCCGTGGCCGGGCTGAGGGTCATCCGGGGGGGGGTCGGCCCGGAGGAGACGGTGATCATCGAGGGCATCCAGGCGATCAGGGACGGCGTCGAGGTCCGCCCCGAGCGGGGGACGATCGACGTCGACGAAGCGACCTGGGACCGAGAGATGCCGATCGAGCAGATCTACCCGACCGGGGCGGGCCCCGTCGGCTTCATGCCGGGCAGGAGGTACGCCCCGTGAGGAGCTTCGCCCACTTCTTCGTCGACCGGCCGATCTTCGCGGGCGTGCTGTCGATCGTCATCACGATCGTCGGCGGCCTGTCGTTCGCGAGCTTGCCGGTCGCCCAGTACCCCGACGTCGCGCCGCCGACGGTCGTGGTCAGCGCCCAGTACCCCGGGGCTTCGCCCGACGTCATCGCCCGCACGGTGGCCACGCCGCTGGAGCAGGAGATCAACGGCGTCGAGGGGATGATGTACATGGAGTCCCAGTCGGCCAACGACGGCTCCATGAACATCACGATCACCTTCGAGCTGGGCACCGACCTGGACGTCGCCCAGGTGCTGGTCCAGAACCGCGTCGCGGTCGCCGAGCCGAGGCTGCCGGAGGAGGTCCGCCGCATCGGCATCACCACGCGCAAGCAGTCGCCCGACCTGCTGCTCGTGGCCCACCTGACCTCCCCCGACAAGACCTTCGACCAGCTCTACATCAGCAACTACGGCCTGCTCCGCGTCCGGGACGTGCTCGCCCGGATCGAGGGGGTGGGCGACGTCCGCATCTTCGGAGCCCGAGAATACAGCATCCGGGTCTGGCTCGACGCCGACAAGCTCGCCTCGCTCGGCATGACCGCCGGCCAGGTGGTGGAAGCCCTGCGCGGCCAGAACGTCCAGGTGGCCGCCGGCGCCATCGGCCGGTCGCCGATCGGCCCGGAGAACGAGCTGCTGCTGCCGGTCAACACGCTCGGACGCCTCACCGACCCCCAGCAGTTCGCCGACGTCATCGTCCGCACCGGCGAGGAGGGCCGCCTCGTCCGCGTCGGCGACGTGGCCCGCGTCGAGCTGGGGGCCTGGGATTACTCGGTCAACAGCTACCTGAACGAGGACGAGGCCGTCGCGGTCGTCGTCTTCCAGCAGCCCGGCTCGAACGCCGTCCAGACGGCCCGCGACGTCGTCTCGGCGCTCGACGGGATGGCCCTCGACTTCCCCCCGGGCCTGGTCTACCGGCTCATCTACAACCCGACCGAGTACATCCAGGACTCGATCGACGAGGTCTTCGAGACCCTCTTCATCGCCACCGGCCTGGTGGCGATGACGGTCCTGATCTTCCTTCAGAGCTGGCGGGCGACGATCATCCCCCTGGCGGCGATCCCCGTCTCGCTCGTCGGCACCTTCGCGGCGATGCAGCTGCTCGGGTTCTCGCTGAACAACCTGTCGCTCTTCGGCCTGGTGCTGGCGATCGGCACGGTGGTCGACGACGCCATCGTCGTCGTCGAGAACGTCGAGCGGAACATCGCCGACGGGCTCTCCCCTCGCGATGCGACCCGCAGGTCGATGGACGAGATCAGCGGGGCCCTCGTGGCCACCACGCTGGTGCTGATCGCCGTCTTCGTGCCCACCTCGTTCCTCTCGGGGATCAGCGGGCAGTTCTACCGGCAGTTCGCCCTGACGATCGCCGTGTCGGTGTCGATCTCGACCTTCGTGTCCCTGACGCTCAGCCCGGCCCTCTGCGCCCTGCTGCTGAAGCCCCGGGCGGCCAAGCCCGATCCCTTCGACCGCCTCTGGAACTTCCTCTTCGGCTGGTTCTTCCGGGGGTTCAACTGGACGCTCGACCGCTCGACCGACGCCTACGCCTTCCTGCTCCGCCGGGTCGTCCGCGGGGCGGCGGTGGCGCTGGTCGCCTACGTCGGCCTGATGGTCGCGACCGGGTACGGGTTCCGATCGGTGCCGACCGGCTTCATCCCGGCCCAGGACCAGGGCTACCTGATCGTCGCCGCCCAGCTCCCCGACGGCGCCTCGCTCGCCCGGACGGACGAGGTGACCCGAGAGATCGTCGCGCTCGCGCGGGGGACCGACGGCGTGGCCGGGGCGGTGGCCTTCGCCGGCTTCTCGGGGGCGACCCGGGTCAACAGCGCGAACGCGGCGGCCGTCTTCGTCACGCTCGAGCCCTTCCCGGAGCGGACGAGGAAGGGGGTCGAGCACGACGCGGTCCTCGGCGAGCTCCGCGGCAAGATGTCCTCGATCGCCGCGGCCCAGGTCTTCGTCATCCCGCCCCCCCCGGTGCGGGGGCTCGGCACCGGCGGCGGATTCAAGATGATGGTCCAGGACCGCGCCGGCCTCGGCTACGACGCCCTCCAGCGGTCGACCGAGGGCCTGGCGATGGCCGCGAACCAGGCCCCGGGCCTGGTCCAGGTCTTCTCCACCTTCCGGGCCGCCACCCCCCAGCTCTACGCCGACATCGACCGGACCAAGGCCCGGATGCTCGACGTCCCGCTCGAGCGGGTCTTCGAGGCGTTGCAGGTCTACCTCGGGTCGGTCTACGTGAACGACTTCAACCTGCTCGGCAGGACCTACCGGGTGGCGGCCCAGGCCGACGTCCCGTTCCGCAACGAGGAGGAGGACATCGCTCGGCTCCGGGTGCTCGGCGCCCAGGGTGCGGCGGTGCCGCTCGGGTCGCTGGTCGAGATGCAGGAGATCACCGCCCCCGACCGCGTGATCCGCTACAACCTCTACCCCGCCGCGGACCTCTCCGGCGACACGCTCCCCGGCTTCAGCTCCGGCGAGTCGCTGGAGACGATGGAGGCGCTCGCCGCCGACCAACTGCCCCGAGGCATCTCGTACGAGTGGACCGACATCGCCTACCAGGAGCGGCAGCAGGGCGACACGGCGGCCTACATCTTCCCGCTCTGCGTCCTGTTCGTCTTCCTCGTCCTGGCGGCGCAGTACGAGAGCCTCGGCCTGCCGATGGCGATCATCCTGATCGTCCCGATGTGCCTGCTCTCGGGCATCGCCGGGGTGATCCTCCGGGGCCAGGACAACAACCTGCTCACCCAGATCGGCTTCGTCGTGCTGATGGGCCTGGCGAGCAAGAACGCGATCCTGATCGTCGAGTTCGCCAAGGCCAAGCAGGACGAGGGGCTCGACCGCGTCTCGGCCGCGATCGAGGCGAGCCGGCTGCGGCTGCGGCCGATCCTGATGACCAGCTTCTCGTTCGTGCTCGGCGTCATCCCGCTCCTGATCGCCACCGGGGCCGGAGCCGAGATGCGACGGGCCCTCGGCACGGTCGTCTTCTTCGGGATGCTCGGCGTGACCTTCTTCGGCCTCCTCTTCACGCCGGTCTTCTACGTCGTCGTCCGACGGATGGCCGAGGGACGCACGCCCGCCCCCACACCCGAACCCGAGTCGAACGCGGCCGTCTGACCCGTTCCCGGTCGATCGGGCCCCTGCGGAGGGGCGGCCGCGGGCCGACGGCCTGCCCCCTCCGGCTCACGATCGGGATCGAGACCGTCGAGACCGGCATGACGCTGCCGACCTCGGCGGCTGTCCTCGTCTTGGAAGACCACGATCGGCATGAGCAGTTGCCGCCGCTGCCGACGTGGCCATGAGAGACTCCCCGCGGTGACTCCTCCTCGAAGCCGAAATCGTGAAACCTCATGGTCCGGCGGTTTTCGGTAACGTTGCGGAGGACGTGGTCGGGGATCTCGGCCGGGGCGAAGCGGGCCAGGACGCGGCCGGTGGCGTCGTCGATCATGGCCGAGAGGGCCATGGCCTCGCCGCGTCCCTCGGTCCACTCGTGGATCGAGGCGTCGAGCTGGATCAACTCGCCGAAGCAGGCGCGTCGCGGGCGTCGAGTGCGGTGGGTGTCGGGTCGCGGGGCCGGCTGCCAGAGCCCCTCGGCCGTGAGCCATCGCCTGAGGGTCTCGAGGCCGACCTGCAGGCCCACTTCGGCGAGGGTTTCCGCGGCGAGCGGGGGGCCGAAGTCCCGGAGATGCTCCTCGCAGAACGAGAGAATATTGCATTTTGTTGTTGTTTTCATTCTTCGACTCGAGGGGCGATCTCGGAGCTTGTGGATCAAGCCCGGCCTCTCCCTCGTCTTTCAGGCGAGCGAGGAGGCGTCGGACCTGCCTGGTGCTCTTGCCGAGCAGCCGGGCGGCCTCGGCCTGGGAGCGGGGTCCATCGAGGACCGGCCTGAGGACGGTGAGGGGCTCGCGATCACGCTGACTCATGGCAATCCGATCGGGGTTCATGGCGACCTCCAGGCTTGGGCTGGAGATCGCATCGACCGGACATTTCTGTTGGGGCCAAACACCGGACATTTCTCTTGGGGTCCGACGATCTCGGCCAGGCAAGCCTGGACACCCGCCGGGCCGGGCAATAACCCACGGCGTGTCGCTTCTCCCTCCCTCGACGGTTGGTCGTCGGCCACATTCTGATCGGGCGATCGGGGCCCGAAAGACGGGCACCCTGTAAGCTTGAGGCCCGGTCGGGTCTCATGGGGATGATCGCATCGGCGCTCCTCATGCCGACCATGGGGTTCGGGGCGCCTTCCGTCTGTTTCCATCTGTTCCGGCCGAGTTCACTCCTGCCCTGAAGATCTCGGAAACGGAGTCCTGAGCATGAATCCCCTCAATCTGAACGGCCCGGATTTCCTCGCCCTGTACGTCACGCTCCTGATGTGTGTCGTCACCGGCTCCCTGATCCTTCGATGGATGCTCCGCACCCCGATCGAACTGGGCCCGGAGAGCCCGGACCTCGACGAGTACCGGATGGCGCACCTCGCCGAGCGGGGAAATTACGCCGTCAACGCCGCGATCGCGAGCCTGGTCCAGGCCGGTGCGCTGGCCGTCAACCGCAAGAAACGCACCTTCGTGGCCCAGGAGCCGCCGCCGGAGCCGCTCGATGAACTCGAGCGTACGGTCCTCTCCTCCGTGAAGGCGGGCGGGGCGCAGCGCGAACTCGACGCGATCTATCGCGACGCCAGGCCGGTGCTCCACGCCTACCGCGACGATCTGATCGATCTCGGGCTGGTCGTCGATCACCACAGAGCCCGGGTCATCCAGCTCGCCTCCGGGATCCCGGTCCTGCTCCTGCTGGTCCTGGGGCTGATGAAGATCCAGGTCGGCCTGGCACGCGACCGGCCCGTCGGGTTCCTCGTCGCCCTCTGCGTTCTCACGGCCGTCTTCGGGGCGATTTTCCTGTTCCTCAGGCCGCATCACACCCGTCGGGGCTATCGCCTGCTGGAGCGTCTCCGAAGGAGCAACTACGCTTTGAAGAAGACGAGCCAGACGCGATCCGAGTCGCTCCAGCCACGCGAGGTGGCCAGGGCGGTGGCGCTGTTCGGTACCGGTGTGCTCGTGGGTGGCCTCCTGGACCCACTACGGCTGACCCTCGATCCCCCGTCGAGTTCGTCGGGCGGAGGTCCTGGCGGTGGCGGTGATGGAGGAGGAGGTGGTGGTGGCTGTGGTGGGTGCGGGGGCGGAGGCGGGTGATGAGCCGTACCATCGACCCGGACGTGGAGCTGGGGCTGGGGCTGGGCTGGCGACCGGAGCTGGCCTGGCTGATCGAACGTCATCGCGGGCTCGGGTTCGTGGAAGTCATCGCCGAGGGCCTGGATCCCGAGGGACCGCTGCCGGCGGCGATGGAACGGCTGCGGGAGCGCGGCGTCCGGGTCGTGCCGCACGGGATCTCGCTCTCGATCGGCGGGGCCGGGCCGCTGGACCGATCGAGGTTGGCGGCCCTCGCGACGCTGGCGACCCGGCTGGAGGCTCCCGTCGTCAGCGAGCACGTCGCCTTCGTCCGGGCCGGAGGGGTTGAGGCCGGTCACTTGCTCCCGGTCCCGAGGTCCCCGAAAATGCTCGATCTGCTCGTCGACCGCGTCCGCCGGGTGCAGGACGCCCTGCCAGTGCCACTTGCTCTGGAGAACGTCTCGACGCTGGTCGAGTGGCCGGAGCCGGTCATGGGCGAGGCCGAGTTCCTGGCCGAGTTGCTCGACCGCACCGGCGCCCTCCTCCTGCTCGACGTGGCCAACATCTACGCGAACGCCCGGAATCACGGCGGGGATGCGATCGCCTTCCTCGACGCCCTCCCGCTCGATCGGATCGCCTACGTCCACCTCGGAGGCGGCGTCGATCGGGAGGGGTTCTACCACGACACGCATGCCCACCCGGTCCCCGCTCCCGTCTTCGGCTTGCTCGAGGAGCTCTCGGCCAGGGGCCCCGTCCCGGGCGCACTGCTCGAACGCGATGATCGCTTCCCGACCGACGATGCGATCCTCGCCGAGCTGGACGCGATTCGGGACGCCCTGGATCGGGGGCGGTCAAGGGGGCCCGTCGATGGCCGATGAATGGATCGATCAAGAACTGCGCGATCGTCAGGAGCTGCTCGTCCGCGCGCTCACGGCGGGAGGGCCTCCCCCTCCGGGCTTCGAGCCCAAGCGGTTCGAGGCCGCGGCCCGGTCCCTCGCCCGCAAGCGGGCGAGTGAAGTCGCCCGGGCGTGGCCGGCGCAGTCCACGGCCCTGGGCGACAGCTTCGGGGGTCTATTCGCCGAATACGCCTCTCAGACCCCTCGCCCATCAAGGGGCGGTCCGTTGGCCGACGGCCATCAATTCTCACGATGGCTCGGCCAGGATGATCGGCTTACCGACGCGGCCCGGCTCGAACGACTCGCCGTCGACCTCCGGTTTCGCGTGACGCGTGACGGGTTGCATCCCCGTCGCTGGCCTCTCGTCAGGGTGACCCTCCTGCGGCAGGCTCGATCCCTCGTCGTGGCGCTGCGGTGGCCGGGGATCGGCGTCCATCAGTTCGAAATCCAAGGACCGGTCGAATGTGGTCGCGAGGTTGTCGAACGCGACGCGGCATCGGGTGAGGAGTGAGAGCCCGGCCACGAACATCGCATTCGCGCGATATCCGGCAAAGGTCCACCGCTCGGAGCCGCCCGAGGCAGCCGTGAGGGAGACGGTGCCGTCGCCGTCGAGCCGCGGGGATTCTCGGCGGATCACTCCGAGGCGTTCCGTGGCGCGGTGGGGCCAGGCCTTCAGGTGATCGCCGGCTCGGCCATCGGAGTCGAGCAGCCAGACCTCCAGCCCTCGATCCTGGAGCTGACGTGCCTCGAGGAGTCCATGGTCCCGGTCTCGCACACCAATCGCGCTGTCGGCGGCCTCGCCGTTCGCGTCGAGGTCGATCGTCAGGAGCCGGACTTGATTCTCCGACGAGGTCGTGTGCGGCGCGACGACCGATTCGCCCCGGCAATGCTCGATCAGGGCGACCTTGGTCGGTCCGATGCAGGTCCGCAACAGACCCTGGTCGTCGTAGTGCCCGTAGACATCGCGGCGCACGGCCATCTGGCTGAGTGTCCAGCCTGCGAGCGCCTCGGCCGCTTCGGCCCAGACCCGTTGCATTGCGGAGGGAGAGTCAATGGTCCCGGCAGCCTCGGCCGGTCGCGCAGGATCGTCGCGATGAGCGTGACAACCCGGGGCGATCGAGGCGTTTGCCTCCTGATCCTCACCACTCGGACCGGCAGGCTCAATCGAGGTTCGAGACACCAAAGGCATGGGTCAGGACATCCTAATAATCTTGACCGGAAGGATCGCGTCTTCGCGGGACCTGTACTGGTGCTCGCCCCGCGTTGCGACCCCTCCCCTCATCGATCGAATGGCGTGAAGGATCGCACATTGACGGCTCCGGACTCACGCGCCGGTGACGTGGCGACGCCGGAGCGCAACGGCCGGCAAGAGATGACCAGGCCGAAGCGATCAAGGACAAGTCGGGCGTTGCCGGCCCCATCCGATCTCGACCGGCCGTCTCCGGCCTTCAGCGGGCGAACCCGGTCACGCGGCGAGCGCAAGTCAGGATGCCGGGGCGAGGGCGTGCGGGGGTGGCGGCGAGGGCCGCGCGACGTGACGCCCGCTCGGGGATCACCAGGAAGGTCGGAGACGAGATCTCCAGGTCACTCGAGATCGAAGGGGAAAATCGGCCCTGGATCAGAGAAGTGGGACCGATGCCAGCAACGGTTCCGGCGAGAAGGCGCCAGCAGAGAGCGACTGAACGGCTTGTGTCAGCAACGATCAGGGCGCAGCACGGCCGCGTACCCAGCGCAGGCCTGATGGGTCCTCCGAGGACCGCGGAGGATGAAGGGAACTCATGCAACTCGGAGAGTCACGTCCGTCGCCTCGGATGGCTCAGGAACCAATTCCGGGGAACGCTCCTGCATGATGACGCGGCATCCGTCGTCTTCTTCAAGAGGTCAGCGTGTCCTGATGCCGATTTCCCTTGCGGCGCATGCAGGTTCTTCGAGTCTCGTCCTCCGAGAGTCAGCCCAGGCCATTTCATTATTAATGTTCACGATTACAAGATACGCATCGCGAATGCCATCAGGGACAGCAGTCCCTTGACCCGGGTCCAGATCCTATGTTTTCACCCGGGTGCTCCTGTGTTGGACTCGCGCCAACGCGCGATCAACTTTTCGGCGGTGGCACCGCTGACCCCCTGAGTCCACTGTTTCCGGCCCCGATCGAGACCATCGGCATCCTGGGTTTCCGGATCTGGAGCCATCTGCACAAACTCGATCACCATGGCAGGGCATTGCCCTGGGGGTGCTCGTTCCTGCGCCCAAGCCGGTCGCACGGCTTCGGCCGTACCCTCCCAACGAGAGATTCTTCACCGAACCGATCGCCTGAGCTGGGGCTGGCATCGCCGGCGCCATTGCCTTCGGAGTGGAGGGCGTCACGAGCGATGAGCACTGACGCAAGGAAATCCAGACGGCGGCGCGTCGACGGCACGCCATATACCGTGGCCGAGGCGACCGTGCGCCTGAACCTGGCGATCTCGACGGTCTACGACCTGATCCGCGACGGGCAGATCCGTGCCCGAAGGGTGGTGCTCCGCGGGCACGTTACCGGATCGACGAGGCCGACCTGCTCGACTACCGGCAGTCCTGCGCCGGCCACGAATCGCCCGCACGCCCGGCCCGCGATCATCTTTCCTGATGGTCCGGTCCACCGGGCGGGGTTGCCTCGCCCGGCCGGACCCGCCGGGCCGCCTTCCGGACGATCTCATCCTGGTCGTCCCAGTGCCCGTAAGGCCGATCGACCATCCGGGCATCACGGTACCTCATCAAGGCCGCCGTCTCCGACGACGTGTTGCCCGCCTTCAGGCTCGCCTTGCCGAAGAGGTGCCGGAGCCCGTAGCTGGTCAATCCCGCCGACAGGCCGAGCCCGTCACGGAGCCGCTTGAAGCGCCAGGTGATCGCGTGACGGGTCCAGGGGTTGCCGTCCCGGCTGCGGAAGATCGGCCCGGTGGGCCATTGCGTGCAGAGACGACGGCTGATCTCCGCGACGCGATCGTTGATCGGTACGCGTCGATCGCGGGCCCCGGTCTTCCCCCGCGTCTTGTTCAGCACGAGCCGGAACGTGGCGTCGAGGTCCACTCGATCCGCTTCGAGGGTGATCACCTCGTGGGGCCGGCAACCGGTCTCCCAGAGCGCCGTCAGCAGGTCGCGAAACGGCTGGGCGCCGGCGCCCGCGATGAGAGCACGCACCTCATCCTCGGTCGGCACCGACTCCCGCCGCAGGGGCGTTGGTCGTTCCATCCGCTCGATCCTATTGGTACGCAGCAGGCCGGCCTTGCGGCCCCAGGAGAAGGCCGCCTCAACCGCGGGATGGCGTTAAAACGCGTCGTGGCATCCAGGACAAGCTCGGGGCCTCAACTCAGCGCTGGACGTCGATCGGCCGGACGTCTTCCGGACGACGGGCCCCCAGGACCTCGGCGGCCGGCTTGAGGAAGCGGCGATAGCCGTCGCAGGTCGATTGCGATCGCTCCCCGCGTTCGACGCGGCGAGAAACATCTTCGAGGAACTCATTGAACAGTTCGCGGACACTGAGCGACCTGGCGATCGACGCCATGCCGCGGTCGGCCAACCGCCGGTAGAGTTCACGCTGGGCCTCTGCCTTGCCTTGATCTTGACTGCAGAGACGCACCTGGACGCCCGCGATCTGGGCGTAGTAAGCCTTCCGGGCTTTCCAGAGCCACGGCTTCGGTTCCCTGGGCATCGAACACGGACTACCCGGATAGCGTGTCGGGTACCGTGTCGATTCGAGGGGGTGACGTGACGTAAGTCCAAGTGGGCAGAGCCGGGATCGAACCGGCGACACCAGGATTTTCAGTCCTGTGCGACTCCACCCCTAAGCCAATTCCCATCAAGCCGTTACGCCATCGCATAACAGCCCGGGCAGCGCATGGGCAGCGCGCCACGCCGATGAACCCGGCATTGGGCGAAGTCGTCGACTCGTGGGAAGCGCTGCCCGAGGCCGTGAAGGCCGGGATCCTCGCGATGGTCCGGGCCGCCTCGGGGAAGGGGAGCGGGCGATGACGCCGAACCGAGGAGGCCGGCCGACGAAGTTCTCGGCCGAGCTGGGGGAGACGATCATCGACCTCCTGCGCCAAAGCGTACCGAGGCGAGAGATCGCCGCTCGGGTCGGGGTCGGCTGGCGGACGTTGCAAGAGTGGCTCCGACGAGGACGTGCCGGGGAAGAGGGGTTCTCGACGTGGGCCGAGCGATTCGACCTCGTCGCGGGCCTCATTCGAGAGCAGAGGATCGAGGAATCCTGGCAGCGGCAGGAGGCCGAGTCGAAGGAGCGATGGCAGCGGTTCAAGGCGGCCCGTCAGCGATGGTGGTTGGAGCGTCTGGGACCCTGCGAATACTGGCGACGCCGGTTGGGCTGGCTGGCCAGTCGGGGGCGGTGGGTAGCGTACCATCGGACGATTGAGCGGCTCCGAGAGGAGGGTTTCCGCATCAATGACGCACCATAAAAAAGGACGGAGTACGAACCGGGGCGGCCGGCCGAGCATCTACACGCCGGGTCGGCTCGTCTCTCTCTTCCGGGGGATCGCCGAGGGACTCACCCGGGACGAGGCGGCGGAGGCGGCCGGGATCAGCAAGCGGACGCTGCAACGCTGGATCAAGTCGGGCCGCGCCGGCGATCCTCGTTTTGCTGATCTGGCCGAGGCGGTGGTAACGGCCGAGCGATTGGCCGGTTGGGGGCGAGAGATCGCCCCAATCGCGCTGAAACTGCTCAAGCGAGGGATCATCTGAGGCAAGCTCGCGGGGTGGAGTCGCAATCGACCGAGTCGGATCCCGGAGGACGACGGGGCTCGATTTCGTGGGGGAGGTTTTGTCGTCGCGCTTCACTGCAAGCAACGGAAAGAACAGTGATTGGCGGTGCCAAAATCGAGCCGGCTATCCTGCCCCCGACGCCTCGGGAATTCCGGGGCTGGCAACCTTGGATCCGGCCTCAATCTTCCGAAGTGGTGCAACGACGATCGGTGTAGGGCAACACGGCCGAAATCTGTCCAGAGATGTCTAATGCCCTGGAAGCGACGACGAGGCGGTCTCTGCTACTTCTACGAGAGCCGTCGTGAGGGAAGGCGGGTGCGAACGGTCTACCTCGGCTCCGGCGCGTCGGCCCTTCGGGCGGCCGAATCCCTCGTCGCTCGACGAGCGGCCAGGCGAGCGGAGAGGCAATCCGACCGCGCCCGGCGCGAGGCCGAGGCATCCGCCGATCGCGCCTTCAACGACCTTTTCAATCTGTCCCGGACGCTGGCGGAGTGGGCGCTCCGCGCCGCCGGCTTCCATCGCCCCAATCGGGGCCCCTGGCGACGCAGGCGACGCAGGAGACGCAGCATGAGCGAGACGACCCCCAAGACGACCCCTGCGCCCGTCGAGCCCCTGGAGCTGCGGCGGATGATGGAACGGGCCATGCTCGATCGTGTCGTGAACTCGGCCACGGGGCAGGGGAGGGATCCCGATGATCGGGCGATGGCCGATCGATTCAAGGCAGACCTGCTGAGCTTCGCCGGAGAGTTGGCCGGCCCGGACCCGTCGCCGATCGTCCGGGCATTGGCCTTCTCCGCCTCGGTGGCCTATTTCGATTGGCTCTTCGCCGGCTTCCACCCGCGAGGGGACGCCCGGCGGGATCGGGCCATCGATCGGGCGGAGAAGCGCCTCCAACGGGCCTTGAAGACGCTCCACACCGTCCAACGCCATCTGCCCGAGTCGTTCATGGCGTTGCAGATCAATGTCGACGCGCGTCATGCGGAAGGTCGGCCCCCCTCGGGTATGGCATCGGCCCCGGAGCAGACCCGAACGCGCACAGGCGCATCCTAATTTGTTCGGCCCGGTTCCTCGGGGTTATCCTGTTGCTGGTCGTCCCGGAACTGGCCGCGATGCCCGAGGAGAGGACCCCATTTGATGCGTCGATTCCGACTGATGCTCTGGCCCGTCGCCTTCCTTGCCCTCGCATTGGCGGTCGGTTTCGACGTTCACCGCCCCCTGAGTACGGCTCGCGAGCGTCAGTTGGAGATGGAGTTGGAGGCCACGCAGGACGAACGCGACGCGGCGATCGAGGAGGCAGAGGCCCTGGCCGTCGAGGTCGAAGAGCTGACGGCAACCCTCGAAGTCGAGCAAGCCCACCGGGAGCAGGCCGAGCGGAAGCTGGCCGACTGCGAGAAGGGTGCCACGCGATGAACCACGGCGAGGAGTCCAATTCGGCCGAGATGGAAGCCTGCCTCATCTATCGAGCGGCCTATCGGCTCGTGGCAGATGCCCGAGATGGGGGCGCCGACCGGGCGAGGTTCGGCCGACGACTCCCCCCGACGGTCGAGGAGTACGCCATTCGCAGGGGATGGGACCGGAGCCCCGAAGCGATGGAGTTGCTCCGCCAGGGCGCCGAGGATGCCTCCGAGGGCAGGAGGCCCGCCTACTGAGCATCGGTCGCGACGCTGCCGGATTCCGGCTCGCGCGTGGCGACGTTATCGGCTGCAACTCTCCTAAAAGAAAGTGTGTCTTATACTGCGAGGTTTCCCCTAACAGGGGTGGCTTTCACCCTCGCGGAAGAACCTACCTGGGCAACCAACTCTGTCTAACCCGTGACTGTTCCCGATGCGGGGACTGGTCCGGGTCGACCAAAGAACCTGCCCCGGCCCGTCGGCGCCAGGCGCCAGACGGATCGGGGCGGTTCGCGTGACCGGCGTTCCCTCGGGGCTCAGAAGGGCGAGGAGCTATCCTCGGGGGCCTTGTCGAAGGCGATGGAGCAAGGCTCGTCGAGAGAGGGTCGTTCAGCCGCTCCGCAGGTATAGCAGGCGCCGTCGGCGATCTGGTCGGGGCCGGGGAGATCGGACTCGACCAAGACGCGACCGCACGAGCAGACGAGGCGGCCCGAGGGGGGCGAGTCGGGGTCGTCGAGGTCGGGGGAGGTGGGGCCGAGGGTCCAGCGGACCTCGTCTGTCCAGGCCGGCCAGGTCGAGGCGGCGGAGCGGCGGGGGTGTCGAGTCGGGATGCTCATAGGGTGATCCTCCGGGAAGGGGTGGGGAGCGATCGGGACCGGGAGCAGCGTGGCCCCCGGCCCCGGGCCGGTCAGAGGTAGAAGGGGGACTCGACGCGGCGCTGGGCATCTGCGTCGGCCTCTGCCTGCTCCCAGAGGATCGAGGCGGTGTCGGTGTCGAGGGAGTGGAAGTCGCCGCCCTGCGCGGCGTGCCAGGCCGCATCGGAGGCCGAGTAACGGGCCCGGCGGAGCGGGTTGCCGTAGGCGTCGGTCGGGCGCCCGAGGCACCGGGCGAAGCGGCGGTTGGTCTTGGCGGGGCGGGTGGAATCAAAGAGGATGGTCATGGGTGGGGCTCTCTATCAGCCTTGCCCTCGGGGGTCGGGTGAGTACCAGTCACCCGGCCCCCTCTCATTTGCGGGCTCGCCCTTTGCTCGCCCGTCTGAGGGGAGCATAATTCTGTCACTACGCCAAATCAATAACGTAGTGACAAAAAACATCGAGGGCGAGCGCAATGGCAGAGCCGAAGCGAGGGCGGGGTCGCCCCCCGTCGGAGAATCCCCGGTCGAAGTTTGTGCAGATCCGAGCCCGGCCCGAGTGGGTCGCGTGGCTTCGCGAAATTGCAGATCAGACTGGTCAAGATGCGGCCGACATCATCGCCAGTGGCGTTAGAGAATGGGCAAGACAGCGAGAACTACCTCCGCCACCGACCAGATGAGGCTAGGTGGCGAAACCGAAAAGGTTTATGACTCAATCGGCCAACGAAATTGCTCCTGACACTCGAATTATTCGTGCAGGCGTGGGCCCAAAGAGTTAAACCCGACAACCTCCATTTGAGCAGAATGAGTTTTTCTGGGTCTTGCTCCCAAGAGCAAAGGTGCTATCGTGGGTAAAATCATCTCTACCGAAACTTCAGAGTTTCCTGGATAATCCTTTTGCTCAGCTTCAAACCTCTTGGTTTCCGGAGATTGTACGGATGCCTCTTAGATTGCCCAGAGAGGCTGTATACGCCATCCGATCTCTTCTTGACTTCGGAGAAGAGAAAATTATCGGCATAACGCAATTTTTGGGCGAATCGAAACCTAGTCTCGCCCCAACAGAAATTCGTGCGCTTCAAATTTCGGAGGGCCTAAACGACAGCACCCTTATCCCCTCCTTGGAAACCATTCTCAGTGAATTTGTTTACCCCGTTCATGATCTTCGTCATGCGTTGGAATTGTCACCCGACGATCTGTTTTTAACACTGTCGGAGTCATTAAGTACCCTCAAGCCAGAACAGTGGCCAGCCGAATATGCGAAGAAGTGGGAGCGAACTCGCGAGGCTATAATTCGTCTGTTCGCTAACTCGCTCTTGCAACGAGAAGCCAAGGCCAAATCTTTGTTGGCAATGAGACCAAATCGAGTACAGAAATTAAGCATATTTACCGATGTTCGACCAGTTTTCGACGATCCTGGACACGAACTATATTTTGACATAGTAACCAACACATTGTGCCTGGAATACATGAGCAATGGTTCTATCTCTACGATGTATTTTTCTTTGGATTCCAGGAATTTAAAGGAGCTTCAATTACAGTTAGAGCGGGCTCGGTCAAAAGGAAGATTAATTTCGGAGCTTCATAGCAAACTGGGTCTCCCAGCCCTTGAGGTTGAGGAAAACGACCCGGACCAAGACTCAGTCGAAGGATCTGCCTAATGGGCCTCGCAACTCTTCATAACACCGACAGACAGGAGTGTTTTCCGGCGTCTCGAAAAACTGCCGGACACCCCTGGAAGCGCTCTGAGGAGACCAAAGGGCGGAAGTTGGGGGCAAAAACATCTTCAGGTTCTTCCATTTCTTGGCAGATTGACAGGCTTTTAACCTGTCGACAAGACGAAATAGCGGGCGTCGCATTTCGCCTTGTTGACCTATTGGAAAAGCAAGAACCAATCCATCAGCCGATTCTGCTCCGGGCCCTTGCAACCAAGATCAAGATGTCGATACACGGTTCCAGTCAGAACCTTGCGAACCGAATCGCTGCAATCGAAGTTCTGTCGATGTTCAACTTTCCGTCAACGGCGGAGTTGATTGAGTCAAGTCTTACTTGCGCGTTAGGAGATGATCATTTATACCTAATTGCGCTCGCCAGGTCTGCTGAGTACCAGCTTGCGGAACAGTGTGAGCGTGTAGCGGGATTGATCGTAAGAACGATGGAGGAAGCTGCCGATAACGAATCAATGCAGCATAACTGGGGAAGACTTTGCGTAGAAATCTTTAGAACCTTATCAGAGATCTCACCGAGAGAAGCATTGGGGCCAATTTGTCGACATATCGAATCTCTTCACGAAGAGAATGACCTTACAGCCGTGCTCGATGCTATCGTCGTTGCTACACGAAAATTAAGTAACCTCGATTGGTGCAATGAATTAAAAGCAACGAGCAAGAAGCTGTTCGAGCATTTCGTAACCGCCAGTGAGGATGACTACACTAACATCCCCGGCATCGTTGCTCGCCTGTTAGAAATAACGGGCCGTTGTGAGGCCACCCTGAAAGACAAATTAGGCCAAATTGAATCTCACCCCTTGAGAGCAGACATCCTCTACCTCTTTATCGGACATCCAATCACATTTCTTCCTCGCAGTGAACGCGTGGAATGGTATGCGACAGGAAGTATCATCCTGCTAAAATCTGATTTGTTTTCAGAGTTTCAAGACATGCTCGCCGTGATGATGCAAGACGGGGATAAAGCAGTGCTGGCCAAGGTTGTGCCTCGGTTCGCGGCGTTTGTTACGGGAGTGCTCACAAATTAGGACTGTAACAGTGTAGCAGGACTTCCAAAGGCTTGTTGTGCGGCGAGCGCTTACCTTGGCTATTCATAATTTGATGATGCGTGCGGCATCTCAGCCAATCCGCAAAGGCGATGTCCTATTTTACTTGGCTGACGAAGATGCTGGCAATTGGGTAAAAACCAAAACCGCTCATGTTGGGCTAGCAGCAAGAGATCACCCAGGTCGGGACATCTCAAGCATGCAGGTGCTTGTGTATCATATGACATTAACCCAAGTAGAACGCGACTACTGGAAATGTCGCGACGCTGGTTCTTGCTGCTACATTAACTTGTTTGGATCTTGCGAAGATCTCGGAGGACCAAGAAGATCAAAAATAATTGACACGGCAGCAAAAACACATAATTCAAAACCATCTATCATCAAAGACAATCTTAGCAGATATTATTTTGGTAATCCTTCGAGAAAAACTCATCCTCTTTACGACAGAGCAGAAGGGATGTATGCGTTCACATGTGCGACATTCGTGCATGATTGTTACAAAGAAGCGAAGAAGCCTTTGATCAATTTTGCCAACATTGAATTCATTTCCGATGAGGAAAGAAGAAAATTTGAAGCGATGCTTACAAGGCACATTGGCCCAGGCCATGTTCAACAGACACCCTTCAAAAGATTAAACCCAAGTTACCTAGCACATGCGTTCCGGCTTGCTCGCTATCCTCTTAATCTTGCTGACTGGTCCGGCTATCGAGATCACGGTTTTTTCGTTCCCCTGCCGATTGTTTCCGATGAACCACCCGCTTAACTGAATTTTTTAGGCGATTCCTTTGACCTCGACTACTGCCACTCAAAGGCAGTACACCTTGAGCACCTCATCCCCGTAGTGGTTGATGACCTTCACCGCAATCTTCCCGGTCTTGGGCGGATCGAAGGGGTAGCTGGTGGTGGAGTAGAGGCTGGACCAGTGGGCCTCGTCGATCTCGGAGCGGAGGGCGCGTTTGAGCTTGGAGTAGGGGTCGTCGGAGCCGGTGAAATAGGCGTGGCGGGCGAAGAAGGATTCGGCGTCGTAGGAGGTGTCGAGGAACCAGCAGGCGATGTCGTCGGTGGAGGAGGAGCGGATCTGGCCGGTGGTGGGGTCGTAGATGTCGAGGCCGTGGATGGTGACGGTGAGGCGTCCGTCGGGCAGGGGGTCGAGGGAGATGTCGGGCTCGCCGAAGATCATGAAGAGGTTGCCGGCGCCGGTCTTCTTGAGCAGTTCGTCGCCCATCGAGAGATCGGGGTTCATGCGGACGGGCTGGATGGTGAGCGTGCCGTAGCGCTTGGTCTCCTCGGAGACGTGGGGATCGAAGGCGAAGCCGCAGACGAGTAAAAGGTCGAAGCCGAGGCCCTGGACGGCCTCCTTGGCGGCCTCCTTGACGTGCTGGGGGCCGACGGTGCCGTGCTCGGGGCCGAGGGAGACGGCGACGCGGCGGGGCTGGCCGTCGGTGTCGGTGTAGGCGCCGGTCGCGTGGAGCCAGGTTCCGGCATAGGGGTCGAGGCGGTCGAAGACGAGGCGCTCGGCCTTCTTCGTGTTCTGGACGCCGGCCTTGCGGAGGTTGTCGAGGATCATCGACTCATACGACGCTGCGCCGGCCGAGGGGGCGGAGGAGGCGCGGCCGTCGGCCTCGGAGGCGGGGCGGTCGGGGTCGGTCGAGAGGACGCGGTGGGGGGAGAGGCTCTCGACGGTGAAGGGGCCGGTGACGCGGAGGCGCTTGGGGTCCTCATACGGCTTGTCGTAGAGGGTCTCGGTGTCGGCGTGGCGGGCGATGGCGGCGTCGATCTCGGCGCGGGTCATCCCCTCCCGGATGTCCGGGTTGTTGGCGATGCTCTTGAGCGTGACGTGGGGCACGCGCCGGTAGACGAAACCCTTGCGGATGTCCCCCTCGGTCGGGTAGTCCGGGGGGGCCTGGCCGGTGATCTCGGCCTCCCTCTTGACTCCCTCGGGCGAGTCGGCGAGCAGGTAATAGGGATACTTGGCCGCCATCAGGCGGGTCCGGGCCAGCGCCAGGGCGACGCGGCTCGTGTCGATCGTGATCCAGCGCCGGCCCCATTGCTCGGCGACATAGGCGGTTGTGCCCGAGCCGCAGGTCGGGTCGAGGACGAGGTCGCCGGGGTCGGTGGTCATCAGCAAGCAGCGTTGAATCACCTTGGTCCCGGTCTGGACCACGTAAATCTTTGGATCGGTAAAACTGCCTGTGCCGGTGTCTGTCCATAGGTTGGCAATTTCTTGCGCCAAGAAGTCATCTAGAAAACGCTTGTACGCAAGGAAGTTTCCTGACACAACGACGCGATTAGCGGAGATGAGCTTGGCCATCCCCTCTTCGCCGGTCTTCCAGTACCCTTTTCCCGGGCCGTATGTCTTGCCCTGAAATTTGACCGGAAAATCTCCCGGTGGTCGTTGTGACGTGATGTTGTCGACCCGAAATATTCTGCAACCATCCGGCAATCGTTCCGGCAAGGCGAGTTCGTCTTTGGTAAGTCGCCGGGTATTCCCTGATGGCTCTTGGACCCATCGATATACTCCTGCGGAGTCCGACGCCAACCCCTTCTCAATCAATACACGTCGAAATTTTACAATGTCACGATTTTTTGCATACCATAGCAAGTAATCACATACTCCACCCAGCAACTCTGCGGTTTGTCCACCCGTTTTTGAAACCGTAATCAAGGAGCAAAAATTTTCGCTGCCAAATATTTCGTCGAGAATTGATCTGACGAGGTGGACATTTTCGTCGCCAATCTGAACGAAGATGCTCCCGGTTTCCGTGAGCAATTCGGAAGCCGCCGTAAGCCGATCCCGCAAATATGCCAAGTATGAATGGATGCCTAATTCCCAAGTGTCACGAAATGCTCTCACTTGCTCCGGCTGTCGAGTGGCATCCTCGGGCTTTCCGTCTTTGACATCTCGCCTTCGAGTCGAGACCTGCCAATTCGACCCGAACCTGATCCCGTAGGGCGGATCGATGAAAATCGTCTGGACCTTGCCCTTGAGCCCCTCCTTGTCGGCCAGGCTCGTCATGACGTGGAGCGAGTCGCCGAGGATGAGGCGGTTGGTCCAGTGCTGGGCGTGCTGGTAGAAGTCGATCTTCTTGTCGAAGTCGTCGAGGCCGTTGAAGTCGTCGAAGAGGCCGGGCAAGGAGTCGTCGGGCTCGTCCTTGCGGGCCTGGGAGCGGACGGCCTCGATGATCGCCTGGGGGTGGATCTTCTCCTGGACGTAGATCGGGACGCTGGGCACGGCCAGGTCGGCGCGGTCCTGCTCGTCCTTGCCCTTCCAGACGAGCTGCGGGTCGAGCGAGGGATCGCGGGGGTAGAGGACCGAAGAGGGGGCGGCCTCGTCACTCGCCACAAAGTCGCGGAGTTCCTCGGTCGGGATGTTCACGCGCTCGTCCTTGCGGTGGCGGAGCGACTCGACCTCAAGCCGGCCGTTGGTCCCCTTCTTCTTCGTCGAGGCATCGGCCTTGCCGTTCTCGGCTTTCTTCCGGGCCATCAGGCACCCCCTTCGGTGGCTTGGGCGATCGGGGCGAGCAGGCTCGCGCGGATGACGCTCTCGGAATCCCAGGGGTCGGCGATCTCGACGAACGCCCACCGGCCGAAACCGCCGTGGTTGTTCACGGCCGGGACCCAGAGCGTTCGGGCGGTCGAGACCTTGGCCGCCTTGTCCTTCTTCCGCTCGCCCGTGACCTCGATGACGAGGTTGAGCAGGTCATCCGGCCCCCGGCCGTCGTCGATCCGGGCGATGAAGTCGGGATGGTAGCGCCGCTCCTGGCCGTCGATGACATAGGGGATGATGAAGCCGAGGTTGTGGTTCTTGACGTAGCTGGCGACCTCGTCCATGTCTTCGAGGACCTGCGCCATCTTCTGCTCCCAGGTGTCGGTGTCGGCGACGACGTGGGAGACGTGGCACTTGTCGGCGCGGGTGGCGTAGGTTGGCTTCGTGGTGTCGAAGTCGACGAAACGGGTCGTCCCGAGCGTGTCATACGGGCGGAGGATCGGTTTGAGCGAGGGCGTGCCCTCGGTCGAGGCCACGATCGCCTTGTAGATGCGGTCGGCCGCCGCGTGTGCGTGCTGGGCAAGGAGGAGCAGTTGCGGGAACGTGCCCCCTTTGCAGACGAGGCACTCGTCCATCCAGCGCTTGGCGATCCCGAGCAGTTGCGGGAAGAGCCAGGGCTTCTCGGCCCCCTCGTCGTCGCGGAAATACTGGTCGAGGGTGAGCTTGGCCAGGAGGAAGGCGACCTCGTTGGGCCGTCGCCGTTTCAGGTCGTCGAGGGTGTGGATGCTGGCCTGGCCGACGATCGGGGCGTTTTCGGTCTTGGTGGGAACGTCAAAGGTGGTGAGGGCGAGCGTCGAATCGTCGGAGAAGGTGGCCGTGAGCCGCTCGGAGGGGAGCTCGTAGCGATAGCCGACGAGGCGGGGCCAGGTGATCTCGCAATCGATCCGGGAGTCGAGCGACCGGACGCGGGTCGGCATCGGGCCGGGCTTCGGTTCCTGGGTCGAGCCGGAACAGGGGATGAACGAGAAGGGGACGCCGTAGACCTCGGCATACTCGGGCTCGAAGCGCCCCTCGTCGTTCGCGGCGTAGCTCATCCGGCGGAGGGCGCGGCCGACGACCTGCTCGCAGAGGAGCTGCGTGCCGAAGGCCCGGACCCCGAGGATGTGGGTGACGGTGTTGGCGTCCCACCCTTCGGTGAGCATCGAGACGCTGACGACGCATCGGACCTGCTCGCCGAGCTTGCCGCGCTTGCCGACGGTGTTCATCACCTCGCGGAGCAGGTCCTCGTCGGCCAGGTCGTCCGTACTCCGGCCGGGGAACCGGGCGCGGTATTCGGCCTTGAACTCCTCGATCTCGACGGCCGCGATCTTCTTGAACTCGGCGCTCATGGCCTCGCCCGATTCGAGCTGCTCGCTGTCGACGAGGATCGTCTTGGGCCGGGGGCTCCACCGGCCATCCTCGACGTTGCTGAACAGGGGCAACTCGCCGGGGACGAGGGCGGTCGAGCCGTCGGGGAGTCCCTTCTCCCAACCGGCGATGTAGTCGAAGACGAGCTTCGAGACATTCGTGTTGTTGCAGACAACGATGAAGACGGGCGGGGTGAGCCCCTTGGCCTGCGCCTCGGCGCTGCCTTCCCAGAGGCGGAAGTAATTCTCGTAATTGCTGAAAAGGCTGTGGATGGCCCCCTGGAGTTCGAGGGGGATGGTCGGCTTTCCTTCGTGAGCCTCGGTCTTTCGTCCCTTCCGGGGCAGTCCTTCCCGGATGCGAAGCCAGAGGCTCCGATAGGTCGGCTGGTCCCCCTGCATCGAGTCGTCGGAGACGGGGACGCGGGGGACCTTGACGATGCCCGACTCGATGGCGTCGATCAGGGAGAAGTCGGAGACGACCCAGGGGAAGAGCGTGCCCTCGGGGTAGCCCGATCCCTTGAGGAAGAAGGGGGTGGCCGAGAGGTCGTAGATCGCCTTGATGCCGAGCTTCTCCCGGATCGCTTCCAGGCCCGAGAGCCACATCCGGGCGCCTTCGTTGCGCTGCTCGGCCTCGGTGCGCTCGTCGCCGGTAAGCTTCTCGTCGAGGCCGTCGGGCTTGCGTCGATAGCAGTGGTGGGCCTCGTCGTTGAGGACGACGATGTTCTTCTTCGTCCCGAGTTCCCGGCAGACGCGGTTGACCATCTGGGCCGGCGTCTCGGTGAAGGCGCCCGGCTGGCCGTTGGTGAGCAGCGCCTTGGTGAGCCGGGAGGCGTCGCCGCGCTCGCGGAGCTTGAAGACGTGGCGGTTGATGATGACGATCTTCGCGCGGCCGAGCTGCTCCATCTGCTCGGGCGGGAGGATGTCGCGCTGACGGTAGTAGTTCTCGGGGTCGTTCGGCAAGAGGACGCGGAGCCGGTCGCGGATCGTGATGCCGGGGCAGACGATCAGGAACGAGTCGGAGAACCGGGGGTCTTGCGGTCGGGCCGCCTTGTTCAGGGCGTGCCAGGCGACCAACATTGCCATGACCACGGTCTTCCCGCTGCCCGTCGCCATCTTCATCGCGACCCGGAAGAGGCCGGGATTGGCCCCCTCGTTGGCCTCCTGAATCGCGGTGACGATCCAGGCATCGCCCCGCTTCACGGCCGCCTCGGCGATGTAGATGGCCGTCTCGACGGCCTCGACCTGGCAGAAGAAGAGCTTCTTCTCGCGCTCGGGGTCGGTCCAGTATTCGAGGAGGCGCCGGGTGACGGGGGTGGCGTCGGGATAGCCCGCCTCGCGCCACATGCCGACCCGTTGCCGGATGCGGTTGACGACCGGGTTTTCCTCGACCCGGTCTTGCGTCCATTCGGTGTCGAACTGGAGTTGCTTCCCCTTCTTCTTCGGCCGGGGGATCGGCACGAAGTAGGAGCTGCTCCGCCGGCCCGAGACGACCTCGTTGGTGATCCCCTCGTCGTCGAATCGGAAATGCCGCGTCGGCTCGGAGAAGGGGGAGTTGAGGATCGGGTTCTCAATGACGACATCGGCCATGAATCACGATCCTGCCCCACGACGACACAATCTCGGCCACATCTTGTTTCACTCGGGATCGGCTTGCCACGACTTGAGCAATCTTCCGGGGTCCGGATTGACGAGCGGCATTTTCGACACACCGAGATCAACCGACACCACGCAGCGCGCTCCCCCTGAAATAGCCGATACAGGTCATGGATGCAACAGGCGTTCCGACCTTCCCTCCCGGTCGGATTCCATCGCCTTCGGAGATGAATTTCTATATCCTTGTGGATGTCAATCGCCTGTATTGAAAACGTAGCGATCGGCGTCCGATCGCTGTTCCGCCTCCAAGGCCGTCGCGGGTCCTTCCCGGACGGTTTTTCTCCGGACTGTCAGGGGAACAGTCACGGGGTACAAGAGACTCTCCTTTTGGATGAAATTGCCCAGCTTGACAGGGGGTTGAGCAATGAGGACGAGGCGCGATGAAATCCGGTATCGGGGGCTCTTGGAGCGGTCGCTCGCCGAACAATGGTGGAGGGCACGTCCGGACAAACTCATTCGCGGCCTGTGGGAACGGTTGAACCAGACGCAGAAGGCCGAATTCCTGGCCTGGGTCTGGAGCGACTCTCCGCGACCGGCATTGGAACCGGAAGAAGCCAAACAGGCCGAAGAGGACATCCGGCGCGGGGCCTCTCAGGTCATCTGGGACGAAGCACGGGCCGCACGAGAGGCATCGCCAGAGTGGAAACGGATCAACGCGCTGGTCGAGCGCCATCCGGATCGTTCCTAACACGCTCGGCATCCCGCCGACTTCGTGTTGCGTCATGGATTCTCCGAAAGGCAACCCGTCTGGGCACGGATCAGGGGTCACTTCCGCCCAACGAAGTTCTCGAAGTCGTTGTGGCTCCCGACCCAGTACCAGACGTTCGTGTCGCCATCGACGACGTACAGGGCCCGGTACTTCATGTTGATCGACACGGACCACGTCCCGGAGCGATGCCTCCCTTTGGCCATGTCGTCGAGCTGATGCCGCCGAAGCGCCGGGTGGTCTGGGTTGCGCTGGAACGTCGTAAACACGATCTCTGCCAACTTGCGGATGGCAGGGGGTAACTTCCCCTCCATCGCCCGATAGGCGGCGGTGCGGACGTTCTTATTCGCCGTGCTCATGAGAACCGGCCCGTTGGGCATCGATGGCCGCGTCCCGCAGCTCTACCAGGGCGTCGCCGGAGAAGAATTCGGCATCGGGGACGAACAGGGACACCGCATCCCGATAGGCGCGTCGGAACTCGTCGGCCCATCGGACCTTGTAGCCCTTCGCCTCCATCCCCTCGATCCGGTTCAGGATGTCGGCCGAAGGGGCGAGCCAGGAGCGATAGCGACCCTGGATTTCGGCTTCCTCGGCGGGATCGTATTCGACCTGGCCGGCGAGCATGGCCGTTCGCCAGTTCGTATCGATCATGTCGATCGAGAAGGCCAGGGTCAGACCCAAAACGAGAAACTGCTCCAGATCGACGCACGCCATCGCCTCGTCATGGTCGAGCTTCCATCGCTCGGCCTGCTCTGAGTATGCGGCGAGATACTGCTCGATCTCTCTGGGACCCACAGTGGACATGGTCGCGTTCCTGGGGCGGTCCAAAGGCCGGCCTCCCTGCCGTGCCATCCGCCACGCTTAACCGATGGAGCGTTGGCCGTCAATCGGTCCTGGCCCGATCATTGTGGACATGCGTTCTAGTGTGCGTCGCCGGGGAAGCGACCGTCAAGGGCCCCAAGCCAGCGTGAGGTCGGGAGAACACCCCCGAGGCGGTCGAGTCTGTCCGATCGCTTCGGATCAGGAATTAAGAGGCTTACCCCTACCGACTACCCTGCCTGATCGACCGAGGCCCTTGTTATAATTGCGTCTCGGGTGAGTCCGCCCGACTTGCAAGCGGCCGGACTGAGCGGACCCGGCCGGCACGGCGGAACCCCTATCACGCCGGCTGGCTTGGGTCCGGCCCGATCGATAGGGGGAGCCATGTCCGAGCCCTTGGACCCGTACTTCCAGTCTGCGGAATACATTAAAGACGTCGTTTATGCCGCAAGAAACCTCCTCAGCGAGATCGAGGAGCATTTGGCTGGCGACGGCGAGCCTCTTCAAAACCTGCCCGGCTACCCGGCCGAGTTTGGCATGGGCAGTATCCTGAGCTGGCATGCAGTCCTGGGATTCCTCCTGAACTGGTCGGAGGAGGGCTGCACGACCATCTCCGGAAACGGCCCAACAGGAGAGGCTTCGGTTGGCTTGGCTTGGCTGCGTAACCTGCTTCGGAGGCTCAGCGATCGCTGGCTCGATGACCGAGAAGAACCCTCTCCTTTCACGTTCGTCGGTTCGCTCATTGCTTTTTGGGACGAATCGGATGACGTGGAAGGAATGCCGATCTTAACCGACGTATCGACAATCGAGGAAGGAAGTCCCCATAAACGCGACGAAGCGTTTGAGCGGTCTGTACGCCGGATGATTGCCAAGTGGGAGACAGAGTCGTCGGCCCTTCATATCGGGTTCGTGCTCATTCCTGCGTTGGACGAAGAGTTGGAGATGCTCAATCGGATCTCGGAGCAACTTCGCGAGGAATTTGGAGACCTATCCCCTCGGGAAGTTTGTGTTAACGCCTACATGTTTAAAAGCCGGTGGTCGATCGATCCGGCAGAGGTGGAGGCATTGAGGCGAGCGATCGGTTTGCTCGACCCCGAGCCGGTCGATGGTGACTCTCCTGTCGCTCAAGGTCATCGGTTGATGTTGCCGCCCGGGCCCGAACGCCTGCTCATGACGGCAACATTTGGACTCGACGGAGATTATCCGGAGGCCGGGCGTCAGGGGCCCCGGCACATCTCCAAGTCGTCGAGAATCGTGGGCGTGTTCTACGAACATAACGACTGGTCCAACGCCCAAATCGCCCAGGAGGTCGGGGCCGATCCCGGATATGTCTCCCGGATCCTCAAGCCGATCCGAGAGAGATTCCGGGCGGTCAACGCCAGCGACGTCCCGAAAGGTCGCAAGGATCGCGACGGCGCCTTCGAAGCATGGCAAGCCTGATCTTCCCCGCCGATGTTGCGCACACGATCGCGTGCGCAACGCCTGGCGCAATCTGACCGAAAAATTTTGCCGCTTTATATGGCGTCCGTTGTGCGGTTATGCCCAGCAAAGACCGGAATTCATCGAGTTCCTGCGCAGCGCAGGCGCAATCCAGTGTGATCCTACGGAGGTATCGTTGAACCTTTGAGGATCACTCAATGACTCTCAGGATTCGCAGGGAATTCCCAGACTCCAACGGCAGGCCGCCGATTGATGGAATCTCGCCGATTGTCTGGTTTGCCGAGTTGGTCAACGCATTGAAACGGGGTGACTTGCCCCGCGCGGTCGAGGCCCAAGGGGCGTTGGACGCTTACGGCTTCCGCGTCACGTTCCATCCCCAACCTGTCGGGCGAGGAGATGCCCGATGAGCAAACCTTCGATCATCTCGGAACCGCCCTCCGCGCCTGTCGAGCCCCTCCTGTCGATCGACGACTTGGGCCGTTTGCTCAATTGTGGCCGCCGCACGATCGAGCGGATGCTCTCGGCCGGCAAGCTGCCCAAACCCGACCTTCGAATCGGCCGGATGCCGCGCTGGCAACCGACGACGATCCGCCATTGGATCGCCTCAGGAGGGATCAAGTGATCCGATCTCTCGACGCCTGGGTGATCCGCCGGATGCTGGCCGGCGGCGAAATCAACGGGGAGCGAGAATCCCTCTCCGACCCGTTCCTTCGCATCGCCGAGCACCTCGACGAGCTTGACCCCCAAGGACGACAAGCGGCCTGGAATGGTTTCCTCTGCGGGCGGGCCGATGCGGACGAGTTGACCGTCGCGCTCTCTGCCGTTGATCCGCTCGGCCCCCCTCCCGAGCCCGAGCCGGCCCGGTCCTGCGCCACGTTGGCCGACGTGCGGAGCCTCGTCGCCAGCGCCGGCTGGCATTGGGAGCAATGGCTCCTGGCCGGAGCACTCAATGGCCTGGCGGCCGATCCTGGGACGGGGAAGACCGTCATGGCCGCCGACCTGGCCCGGCGCCTCTGGTTCGGTGAACCCTGGCCAGACGGCCAGCCCAACACCTTCCCCGAGGGGACGCGGACCCTCTGGGTCCCGGGCGATCGTCACTATTCGCAGTTGATGGACCTGGCCGCCTCCTACAAGCTGCCCGACGAGGCCCTTCTGTTCAACGCCTCGCCCGACGACCCGACGACCGGCTTCGACCTGGACGACCCGGCCGAACTAACGAAGCTGGCCGACCGGATCGTGAGCGAGAAGCCCGGACTGGTCATCGTCGACACCGTCGGCATGAGCACCGGGCGGAACCTGTGCAAGCCCGAGGATGCCAACGCCTACTTCGGGCCGCTCATGGACATCGCCCAGGCTACGGGCAGGGCGTTCCTCCTGCTGACTCACCTGAGCAGCAGCGGGGAGGCCCTCGGCCGGCGCTTCACCGGCGCCTGTCGCGTGGTCTGGAAGATGACCACCCCCGACCCCGAGAAGCAACCCGACCGCCGACGGGTCTGGGTCGACAAGTCTCTGACGGTGAAGCCGGCCCCCCTGGGAATGACCTTCGGGGACGAGGGCTGCACCTTCGACTTCACCCCTCCCACCGGCCCCGAGCCCCGATCGCGCAAGCGAGGCCCATCTCCCGAGAAGCTGGAAGCGTGCAAGACATGGCTGGCTGAACGCCTCACGACCCCCTCGATGGTCGTCGATGTGCGGCGTGATGCCGAGGCGGAGAACTTCTCGGCCGGGACCCTCTATGGAGCCCGAGACGCCCTCAGTGCCGATGAGTACACCTTGGATGGCCGAAAATGGTGGAAGCTCCCCACGCCCTCGGAGGCCGCCGATCATGGCGACGATGCCGCATCCTGATCCCCTGTCGGAGTTGTCGAGGTTGTCAGAGTTCGCGTCGAGACATACTCCGACAAACGACTCCCGGTTGTCGGAGTTGTCGGAACCCTATAGGGTCTTTGAAACTCCGACAAGCGACACGGGGCCGGGGTCGCCTCGGGTCGGTCCCTGGCGGATCGATCTCGGGCCGGGATGGTGGCCGGTCGGAACCTCGTCGGAGTCGGCGCCATGGGAGTGAAGGTCTCGGAGGTCTGGAAGACCACCGTCGGCCGGGACAAGCCCCGGATCGACTGGAAGGCCGAGCGCGAGAAGATCGACCTGGCCGCCGTGACGACCTCCCTCCTCGGGCCGGCCCCGGGCCGCCGGGGCGAGAATCGCCGGCGTCTCTGGTGGAGATGCCCGTTCCACGAAGATTCCAACCCGTCGTTCTGCGTCGAGCCCGGCAAGCCCTGGTGGCGCTGCTACGGTTGCGGGGAGCATGGCGACGCCGCCACGCTGGTCATGAAGGTGCAGGGCTTGTCTTTCCCCGATGCTCTGGACCATCTGGTCCGGGGGAAGCTCGCCTCGTCGGGGACCGTTGCGCGGCCGATCCGCCCGAGCAAGGAACCGAAACCGGCCGAACGACGTCGAACAACGCCGCAGGATGCTCCGAGGCCCGAGCCGTCGGGGATTCCCGCCGAAACGGCCTCAGCCCTCGTCGATGCCGCCGCCGAACGCCTCTGGACTCCCGAGGGGGCCTCGGCCCTCTCCTACCTGATGGGGCCCTCGCGCGGCCTGACTGCCGAAACGATCCGGGCCGCTCGACTCGGGGTGACGCCCCCCCTCGACCTGCCCGGCCAGCCGAGGGGGATCGTCGTGCCGTGGTTCCTCGGATCGAGGCCGGTCCTCGTCAAGATTCGCCAGCCGAAAGGCCGGCGCCCGAAGTATCACGAAACGTTTCGCGATCGGGCCCGACTCACCGGCATCTTCCCCGGCCCCGGATCGATCCGTCCTGGCCGGCCGCTCATCGTCACCGAAGGCGAATTCGATGCCCTCCTGCTCGGCCAGGAACTCGGCGACGTGGCCGCCGTCGTGACCCTGGGGAGCGCCTCGGCCCGCCCGACCCCCTCGATCCTCGGGATGATGCTCTCCGCCGCCCCCTGGTTCATCGCCACCGATGCCGACGATGCCGGCGACAAGGCGGCCGAGACCTGGCCCAAGTCCGCGCGTCGGGTCCGTCCTCCCGAGCCGTACAACGACTGGACCGAGGCAAAGGCCGAGGGCGTCAACCTCCTCCGATGGTGGGGCGAGATCCTGGCCGGCGTCGATCGGCCTCCCCCGTTCACCTTCCCCGAGGTGGCCGACGCCGAATGGTCCGACCCGGCCGACATCGACGAGCCGCCGAATCTCCTGGCCGACGAGCCACCCCTCGATTGATGAAAGCCCGACACTGCTTGCCTCTGCGCAAAGCAATCGCTACGATGGATCAACATGAACAACCGACAGCGTTTGAGCGATCAGATCAGGGACGCGGTGAATGTTTCAGGAATGAGTCGCTACGCCATCTGCAAGACCATTGGCTTCAATCAGGGGGCGATGAGCCGGTTCATGAGCGGTAAGGGCGGGATGAGTCTGGAGACCCTCGATCGTCTGGCGGAGCTGCTGGGACTGTCGATCGTTGTCGAGTCGAATGAACAACCGGAGGGGTGACGAGCGATGGCGAGCGTTTTCAAGAAAGCTCGGGATCGACAGCGTAAGGGGGCCTCGTGGTACATCGCTTACACCGATGAGCACGGGCGCCGACGGATGGTCAAGGGATGCCCTGATAAGGCCGCCACCGAGGCGATGGCTCGCAAGCTGGAATCCGAGGCGGAGCTTCGTCGTCGAGGGGTGATTGATCCCAAGGCCGACGCCTACCGGGAGCATGAGACGCGACCGTTAGGCGGACATCTGGATGACTGGCACTCCTACCTGATCGCGAAAGGGAGCACTTCGGCCCATGCCGAAGTGTCCCGAAAGCGGGTGGCTCGACTCGTGGCATTGGTCTGCGGCGCCCGATTGGAGTCGATCTCGCCTCCGCCGGCCGGTGCAACTCGCGAAGTCCGCGCGGCCGCCGATCGAGTCATCGCGGGGCACCTGGCCGCCGCCCGCCTGAGCGACTTGACCGAAGGACGGATCCAACCGGCCCTGGCCACCCTCCGGAATTCCGGGACGAGCCGAGAGACGATCAACCATCACGTCCGGGCGATCAAGGCGTTCTCGCGATGGGCCTGGAAGGATGGCCGCACCCGAGAGCACGCACTGGCCCATCTGGCGACCGTCAATCCCGAATCCGACCGCCGACATCGACGCCGTTCCCTGACGCCCGAGGAGGCAACCCGGCTCGTAAACGCCGCCGAACACGCCCCCGCATATCGAGGAATGTCCGGCTCAGACCGCGCCATGCTCTACCGGGTGGCTCTGGCGACGGGATTCCGGCGGGAAGAACTCAGGAGCTTGACCCTGGCGTCCTTCCGACTCGACTCCGAGCCGCCGGTGATCGTCTGCGAAGCGGCCTACACGAAAAACGGCCATCTCGCCGAGCAGCCAATCCCGGAAACCCTGGCCGCCCTGTTGAAGCCCTATCTGGCCCAGAAATCACCGGGTCAGGTATTCGGGGCCATGCCCGCGACCCGGACGGCCGAGATGATCCGTCGCGATCTGACCGCCGCCGGCCTCGATTACGAAACCGATTCAGGAGTCGTCGACTTCCATTCGCTCCGCGTCTCATACGTCAGCGCGGTGGTACGCTCCGGGGCCTCGGTCAAGACGTGCCAGGTTCTCGCCCGACATTCGACGCCCGCCCTGACGATCGGCGTCTACGCAAAGGCGTCGATTCACGACCTGACTGGCGCGGTGGAAGCGCTGCCCGACCTGACTGGCCAACCCGACCGAACGGAGGCCGCGAAGCTGGCCGCAACGGGCACCGACGGCCGCATCCTGGCAGCGCAGGGGCAGCGCGCAGGGGACGGCATGGGGCGGATCGTGTCGGAAACCGGCGGAACAACTGATGTCTTATCCGCCGCATCTGATCAGCGCAAAGAGAAACCCGAGACGGGTTTAGACGCCTCGGGTCGCATTGAGTCGGGAGTGGGCAGAGCCGGGATCGAACCGGCGACACCAGGATTTTCAGTCCTGTGCTCTACCAGCTGAGCTATCTGCCCATGAAGCCATGTCAGGAGAGATCATCCTACGAGGTCGGTGGGGGTCTGTCAATGGTCCGGTGCGGTGAAGAAATGCTGGCGTTCATTCGGGTCTCCACGGCGGTATCTGGTCAACATTCTGGAGATCGCGAGCAAACAGATCGGAGCCCGCAGAGGCGGGGTGACGATCGGTGCGAATGGACGGTGCGAGGAAAAAGCGGGAGCACCGTTATCGAGCCGGTCGAGTCGAGCAGGGAGACACGGGAGCCGATCGGTAAGGTTCGCCGATCGAGAGAACTCATCCACCGGGCGCCAGGGCGGAGGGAGGCGCGAACGAGCAAGCGTTCGAGAGCAAGCGGCCTGGGACGCACGATGCGGGGCAAGGCGAGGACGATCGAGAAGAGGCAGTCGAAGGGTGAGAGGCGCGATCGGGGAACTCGAGATCGCTGGATGGTTGACACCCGGCACAGAGTCGGTAGAATCGTGCCATCACAGTCGTGAGCCGGGCGCATAGCTCAGTTGGTCAGAGCGCACCCCTGATAAGGGTGAGGTCCCAGGTTCGAATCCTGGTGCGCCCACTATTTTGAACCACGCAAGCGTAGTCATTTGATCTTGCCTGGTTTGTGTGACAGGCATTCTGACAATCCTGCATACCTTCCTTCCGGGTCAGAAGCCGCGATGTCCGGTTGACATGACCGGCCTGGAATGCCCCGGACGCTTGGCAATGATCCGGGCCTCCTGCTCGCCACTCGGCAACTTCTCCACCGGCGGCGGCGGCCGCCTCACGCCGTCCGACGCCTCACGGGACCCACGCCGCACGATTCGCTGCGTCGCTGCTCGATGGTCATGGCGAGGCACCCGAATGCCTCGTCGATGCGATCGTCGGTCCGATTCGGACCGCCCGAGCCTGCGTCCGCATCCGCCTTCGCCAGGATCGGGGGACGCCTCGCCTTCTGGCTGGTCCCCTCGAACTTCGGGATCGGTGTCGCCAGTTCGTGTCGTTCCTGGCCCACCTTCCGGACGTCACCATTGTTGCTCATGTATGATTTCTTTACTGGGAGCATCTCTCCGGTTCGAGTTCGCCGGCCGACCCGCATTTCTCGCCGCGACAAACCACTTAAGAATAAGTCCACATCATATTCTCAAGGAAAGAGAAACCCTTCGCGGAATGTCCCATGAATTCCTGGAATCGTGGGGGAGACTGCTGGTATGCTCGGTCGAGAGCCGAAGAATCGCGTGGCAGAACGAGGGAACCTGGCGAGGAGATGGGCCGCGGCCATTCCGCACGCATCGTCGGGCGAACTGATCGACACCCGACCGCTCGGAGAGGTCCGGACTCAGTCGATCACCACGGCATTGATCCATACCGATCGAATCGAGGTCATTACGCCCGATGCTCCCGGCGAGCAAGGTGATCGCGGAACATCGGGCACGTGGCGAGGGCCCCGTCCAGCGTCTGGACGGGGCGGTCGATTTCGGCGCCCTCGGCCGTTCGCAGGTGTTGCGTGCCGGGCAGATGCTCGACCGCGCGGCAGGCGAACACAACGCGGTCGGGACGGGTCAGGACGCTCCGGTGCTGCACACGCTCGAACTGGAATCCCCGGGGGCTGGCAGGGAGTCTCGGTCATCGTGAGACGGGCTCGCCTGGCATGTGGCGGGCGCGGAGGGGTGGAGTCTGGTGGGGGAATGCGATGGACGCGAGGGCGGGCGAACACTGCGAGCGAATTCGCGAGGCGTTGCTGAAGGCGGCGGTCGAGGCGTACGAGGACGCCGGCTTGCGTGGCCTTTGCGCAGAAGGCCGCTGGGAATGCGCGGTCGGGGCGATGGGCTCGTTGGATCTGGGGAGGCTTGACGAATCGCGGAAGACCGTCGCGACATCGAACCCCGATCCAGACGGGGCTGAGACATCTTCCGAGCGGGTGTCGAGCGGGCCATCGCGGCGCGGGTGTCCCCCCGGGTCGTGACCGGCGGCGGGGGACCACGAGTCATCGAAGGGCCTCGGGCCGACTCCCCAGGCTGATCCGGATCCGAATCTCGAGAGGGGTGGAGGGATGGTGATGGCCACTCAGGATCTGTTGGGCGAACTCGTCGCGCTCTGGCGATACCCGGTCAAGTCGATGATGGGAGAGGAACGCAACGCCGCCGAGATCCTCAGGCGCGGCCTGCTCGGCGACCGGGCCTATGCGGTGATCGACGTCGAAGAGGGTCGAATTGCCAGCGCCAAGAGCCCACATAAGTATCGTCGGCTCTTCGACTGCCGGGCCGCGCTGCTCGACGAGCCGGCACCGGGCTCTCCGCCGCCCCCTGTGCGGATCACGCTGCCCGACGGTCGGGAACTCCGCAGCGACCGGGACGACGTCGACCGGGCCCTTTCCGAACTGCTCGGCCGAGCGGTCCGGCTCATCGCCTCGGCCCCCGAGTCGCCCCGCCTGGAGGAATACTGGCCGGACATCGAGGGCCTCGCTCATCGCGACACGTTCACCGACGAGGCGATGCCGCCGGGCACCTTCTTCGACCTGGCGACGATTCACCTGCTGACCACGGCGACGCTCGACGCATTGCGCCGGGTCGAGCCGGCCGGGCGGTTCGAGGTGCGGCGGTTCCGGCCGAATCTCGTCGTCGCCACACCGGGGGGGGAGGCGGGGTTTGTCGAGGACGGCTGGATCGGCCGGCTCCTGAATCTCGGCGGCACGGTACGCCTGGAGGTCACCGGACCGTGCCCGCGCTGCGTGATGACGACGCTCCCGCAATCGGACTTGCCCAAGGACCCGGGCATCCTCCGGGCCGCGGTGCGTCATCACGGCGGCCACGTGGGCGTCTACGCCGCGGTTGTCGACGGGGGCGAGGTCTGTCGCGGGGATCGATGCTCCGCATCCCCGGACGGACATGAGGCCGGGTGAGTGTCGGGGCGGGCCGGAGAAGGGCTGCCCCAGGGAGCAGAGGACGCCAGCGGACTCGAATGCGAATCACTCCCACCTGAGCGACGGTCGAGATGGTTCAATCACGTTTCGCAGAAAACTCGAATTTAGGACTCCAATATCCGATTATGGGGCGAATCCTCCCGCCCGCGACGGGCGGAGGGACCCGGCCAGGTAGGCCCCGAGGCGCGGCCTGCCGCACGCCGGGGCTTTTTCAATGGTTGAAGACATGCCACAGGCCCTTCCGGGGCAGCCCTCGGCCCTTGATGTGCCGAGGGGGTCGAGGGTCTCCGGGGCTGCATTCAGATCGTTGAGCATTCCTCGATGTCCGGGGCTGACCGATGGCCAAGGCAGGCAAATGGGGAGGTGGCTGCATGCCCGTTGAGAAGATCAAGGCGGCAGCCTGGGGGCCGCTCGCGACGCCCTCGCTTGCCGTTCTGATCGTCGCGGGGTCGAGGAACCTGGCGCACTTCGACGCGGTCCTGGTCGGCTATCGCTTTGCCACGCTCTTCGCCGCGTTCGGCATCGTCTACCGCGACGCGATGTGGCTTCAGCGGCCACCGACGGCACTCTACTGGAGTCGGGGGTGGCGGTGATTCCTGAGACCGAGGTGGATCGGCGTCAATCTGGCGGAGCTTAGGCAGCGCCTGGTCATTTCTCGACGTATCAGGCGTTCGTCTTCGGATTCCCGGCGAGCACGTTCCCGGTCGAGTCGACCTTCGCGTTCCTGGTCTTCCACGTCCTGGTCTGGGCGTCGTTCCTGGTCATCGGCGGCGTGATGCTGGCGATGCGACGCCGGATGCGAGAGCACGGGGCCGCGGCCGTGCAGCAGTTCGGCGAGGACTTCCTGCCCTTGATCCTGCTGTTCGCCATCAGCGTGACGGGCCTGATGCTCACCGCATGCTACACCCGGATGAAGGGGTATGCGTATGAATTCCTGACGATCCTGTACGCGATCACGGTGAGCTTCACGCTGCTCTGGCTCCCGTTCGGCAAGTTCTTCCACATCTTCCAGCGGCTGGCGCAACTGGGCGTCGGCGTCTACAAGGACGTCGGCCGCCGGGGCGAGCGGGCGACGAGCCGGGATTCACGACGCCCGCCGGCCCGATGCCCTGACCGGCCCCTCAATTCCTCGTTCGACGATCGATCACGCAACGGAGGGGCTGGCTCCTGAGTCTCTACTCCTTCCTGACCATCGGCGGCTTCGTCGCGATGGCCGTCGACCTGCCGACCTTGCTGACGGAGATCTTCGGCCTGTCACCGCGAGACTCAGCTTCAGGACCGCCGGGTTCATCGTCCTGGCGACCGTCGTCCGGCCGATCGGGGGGCCCTGGCCGATCGGATCGGCGGGAGACGCATCCTCCTCTGGGTCTTCCCGATCACGGGGGTGATGGCCGTCTTCCTGGCCTGCCCGATGAGGAGCACCTTCACCATCGGCGCCCTTGGGCATGGCGGCGGCCATCGGCCTGGGCAACGGGGCGGTCATCACGCTCGTGCCCGAGCAGTACCCGAAGGCCATCGGCAGCGTCACCGGGCTGGTCGGCGCCGCCGGGGGGCTCGGCGGATTCTCCCCACCCTTGCTGCTCGGCCTCGTCCGCCAGGCGACCGGCTCGTAGACGATCGGCTTCGATTTGCCCGCGGCCTTCTGCGTCGCCTGCCTCGTCGCCTGTTGGCGATCGGGGCCTTCAGAAACCCAATCCAGCCCGCCTGCCACCTGATCCGATCGGGGTAACCCGGCCCCGGCCCTGCCGATTCGCACGGCTGGCGAAGGGTCGAGTCACGCCCGATCCAATGGTCCGACGATCGCCGCGACCGGACGATCAGAAGGCCTCCATCGCGTCGGCCAGGGCCTCCGGTCCGGGTCGGAGGGCCTCGTCGGGGAGGTGGGCCAGCGGCGTGTCGGTCATGCCGAGCGTGTCGAGGAAATCGGGCTTCTCGGGAGCCACGTAGAGCAGACCGGTGAGGAACTCGTTGTGCTCCTGGCTCGTGAGGATCAGGTCCATCGCCGAGGCCCGGCTGCGGACGTCGTGGTGGTCCTCCCGGAGGGCCCGCAGCGTGATGGTCGAGCCGTCGTGGAGCCGGACCTGCGTGGCCTGGCCGGCCTGCTGCTCGATCTCGATCTCGGGGAGCCGGGGGACGAAGCCGATCTCCTGGATCGGCTCGTTGTGTTCGCGTCCCCAGGCCCAGCTCTTGGTGGACTCGGGGAAGTCGTTGAAGGTCACGCAAGGGCTGATGATGTCCAGGAAGGCCAGCCCCTTGTGCGACAGGGCCGCCTTCAGGAGCGCGTCGAGCTGCTTCTTGTCGCCGGCGAAGGAGCGGGCGACGAACGTCGCGCCGCCGACGATGGCCTCCAGGCAGAGGTCGAAGGGGGCGGCCGGGTTCTCCTCGCCACTGGCGCGGCGGAGCCTGGCGCGGAGGTCGGCGGTGGCGGAGAACTGGCCCTTGGTCAGGCCGTAGCAGCCGTTGTTCTCGACGATGTAGAGCATCGGCAGGTTCCGGCGGCAGGCGTGCTTGAACTGGCCGAGGCCGATGTTGGCCGTGTCGCCGTCGCCGCTGATGCCGATCATGGTCAAGCGATGGTTGGCCAGCAAGGCGCCGGTGGCCACGCTGGGCATGCGGCCGTGCAGGGCGTTGAACCCGTGGCTGTAGTTGAGGAAGTAGGCCGGCGTCTTGCTCGAACACCCGATGCCGCTGAGCTTGGCCGTGGTGTACGGGTTCAGCCCGACGGCCTTCGCCGCGTCGATCAGCCGGCTGGTGATGCTGTTGTGGCCGCAGCCCTTGCACAGGGTCGACGGCGAGCCCTGGAAGGCCACGACGGGCAGGCTCAGGGCGTGGCCGTTGGATCGGACCGCGATGGTCGCTTCGGCGTTCGACATGATCCTTGAAACCCCCGGAAGATGGCCGTTGACAGATTCCAAGAGGACAGGAGACCGAGGACAGGGGGAGGTCGTCCGCTACTCCGTCGAGACGACCGGACCGGCGGCGCGGGGCTCGCTGGGGGCCTTCGAGGGCGTGGTGAGCGATCCGTCGTGGTGGAACGAGCGCTCCCAGTCGGCGATCGGCCCGGCGATGTCGGCCGCGGCGATGGGCGTGCCGTTGTAATGGGTCACGGAGATCAGGCGGGCGTCGAGGCCGCCGACCATCGCCATCCGCAGCAGGCTGTAGACCTGGCCGTCGCGGTTCTGGTCGACGACGTAGACGCGGTCGTACTTCTCGACGAACGTGGGGCCGAGGGTGGCGTCGACCGGCAGGGCTCGCAAGCGGCAGTAGCCGGTGGGGATGCCCTGCTCGCGTAACAGGTCGCGGGCCTCGACCGCCGCCCAGTGGCTCGAACCGTAGGCGATCAGGCCCACTCGGGCGTCGGGGTCGGCCTCGATCACCGGCCTCGGCAGCGACTCGCGGGCGGTTTCCAGCTTGCGGGTGAGCCGATCGAGGTTCGCCTGCCAGTCCTCGGGCCGCTCGCTGTAGCCGGATTTCTCGTTGTGGCCGGTCCCTCGGGTGAAGTACGCCGCCAGGGGATGCTCGGTGCCGGGCAGGGTGCGGTAGCAGACCCCGTCGCCGTCGACGTCGCGGTAGCGGCCGAAGCCGCCGAACTGCTGGATGTGGGCCTCCAACGCATCGGCGTCGAGGACCTTGCCGCGCCGGATGGGCGTCTCGGGGTATTCGAACGGGTCGCTCATCCAGAGGTTCATGCCGAGGTCGAGGTCGGTGGCGACGAACACCGGCGTCTGGAACTCGGCGGCCAGGTCGAGCGCCTCGGCCGTCATCGAGAAGCACTCGGCCGGCGAGGCGGGGATCAGCACGATGTGCCGGCCGTCGCCGTGGCCGAGCGTGTGCATCGTGAGGATGTCGCCCTGGCTGGTGCGGGTCGGCAGGCCGGTGGACGGCCCCATGCGCTGGACATCGACGATGACCACCGGGATCTCGGCGAAGTACGCCAGGCCGACGAACTCGGCCATCAGCGAGATGCCCGGCCCGCTGGTCGCGGTGATCGACCGTGCCCCGGCCCAGCCGGCGCCGACGCCCATGCCAATGGCCGCCAGCTCGTCCTCGGCCTGCACGACGGTGAAGTTTCGGGTGCCGTCGGGGTTGGTCCGGTACTTCCTGAGGTACGCCTCGGCATACTCGGCCAGGCTGCTGGAGGGGGTGATCGGGTACCAGCTCAGGACGGTCGCCCCGCCGAAGACCGCGCCCAGCGCGGCGGCCTGGTTCCCCTCGACGAGGATCTTGCCGGCGGTGCCGTCCATCCGCTCGACCCGGTACGGCAGGCCTTCCGGCAGGTTCTCCACGGCCCACGCGTAGCCGGCCTCGGCCGCGGCGATGTTCGTCTCGGCGGCCTTCGCCTTGCGACCGGGGAACTGCTGTCGGATCGCCGTCCGGACGGCATCCATCTCGATCCCGGTCCCGCCGGCGACCACGCCGACGTAGACCATGTTGATGACCTTGCGGAGCTTCTCGCGGTATCCCGGGTCCGACTTGTCCGGCGGGTACGCCTCGCCCACGAGCCTCGCGAACGGCACCGGGACGAACCGGACGTCGTCGCGGCCCCCGTCAATACTTTCCTTGAAATCATCGCGATGAATGCACACGCCCCCGGCACAGAGCTGGCGCACGTCGTCGGCGGCCGTCTGCTCGTTCATGCAGACGAGCACCTGAGGATCCGGGTGGTTGCCGATATATTCCTTGTCGCAGGCCCGGATGTGGAACCAGGTCGGCAACCCCTCGATGTTCGAGGGGAACACGTTCTTCGCGGCGCAGGGGATGCCCATCGCGAACAGGGCCCGCACCAGCACGAGGTTCGCCGACTGGCTCCCCGAGCCGTTGACCGTCCCGACCCGGATCGCCAGGTCGTTGACCGAACCGCGCGCATCCGCAACGCCACCCCTCTCGGGCAGCGATTGAACCGAGGTCGTCATCTCGTACCTCGCAGGACAAGGTCCGACTGAGCGTCATCGAATCGGGCACGACGGCCCCACGCCCGCGACCGGGGCACCACCAGTTGTTGTCAAATGCCCTCGCGGACACGCCCGGGACGAGGGGACTCGTTCCCCGGGCCGCTCATACCCCTAACCCCACCCCTCAGTGCAGCAGATCTCCGATCATTCCGCAATCCCCGACGCGGAAATCCGGGGCAATCCCCCGTGAGGCTTCGCCTTCAATAGCTTGGGTGGCGAATGGTTCTCCGGAACGTCCTGGAAACCCTGGCTGGATGAGTTCAGGAGTGGCGCGATCGGGGTCTTGGGGATTCCGCAAACGATCAAGGGCTCGCGGAGGTCTCGGCTCACCGCGTCGCGGACGACCGGCCGCCTGGCCTCACCGCGACGGCCCCCGGCGATGAAGACTTGCGATCCCGAAGGTGCGTCCCATGAACATCCGACGCCTCATCGCTCAAATCCCAGATCACTCCGGTTTCTGAATGTTTCATGGGAATGCACGTTATCGGCGATCGGGAGAAGGCTGGGGGGGGCGGGACACGCGCAGCGAACAGGACCGGCCGCCTCGCGTCTCAATGTCACGACGCGAGGCGGCCGGTCCTGGCGATGGGCGATGGATCGGCCGGGGGCCGACCGACGCCTTTACTCGTCGTCCTCGTCGTCGTCGATGTCCTCGTCGTCGTCGATCTCATCCTCCTCGTCCTCGGGCTCGGAGTCGACCTCGAGCTCGGCGTCGGGGACGGCCTTGGGAGGAGGGGGGGTGGTGCGGGTGATCGACGCACCGAGGCCGGGGGCGTCGTCGGGCATCGGTTCCTTCGCCTTCTGGACGAAGTAGGTCCCCTTGCCCTTGGCGTTCAGCTCCTCGGCCTTGGCTTCGGCCTCGGCCCGCTGAGAGAAGTCGAAGGTGGCGACGGTCTTGAAGGCGTCGCTCACGACGTTCCAGACGACGCGCATGCGGGCGGTCGGCTTGACGGCCTTGGCCGACTTGGCCTTGCTCTTGGCGGGAGCCTTCTTCTTCTTCGGCTTCCGCTCGACCTCCTCGTCGTCATCGGTATCATCGACGAGGGCGGCGTCGTCCTCGACGGGGTCGAGGTCCTCGGCAGCCTCGTACTGACGACGCAACTCCAAACGATTTTTCGGCTTGCCGGCCATGGGCATGATCCTTCGTCGGGGCGATGGCCAATGCAGTCGGCGATCAGAAGGCGAGCGGCCCGGATCGGGCGTCCGGAAGACCGTTGGCCAACACGTTCCAGCGGGCATTCTAACCAAGCGAGAGCGCGATTGCCTAGGCGCCGCGGCCGACGGCTCAGGCGGCGCGGCCCAGCCACCGACTGACGTGCTCCAGGAGCACTTCGGGGTGATACGGCTTGGTCAGGTAGTGATCGATTCCCAGGCGTCGCAAGGCGACTTCGTGTTCGTCGAGCACGGCGGCGCTGCAGATGATCACCGGATGTTGCGGCCACCGGCCCCGGAGGCTCCGGCAGACATCGACCCCCGAGAGCCGGGGCAGGTTCAGGTCGACCAGGGCCAGATCGAAGGGGCCGTCCTCGTCGATCCGCCGCAGGGCCTCGGGGCCGTCGGCGGCCTCGACCACCGAAAAGCCCGAGCTTTGCAAGAACTGTGAGACGAGGGTACGCAATAAGTCCTCGTCTTCGACGAGCAGCAGCGTGCCGTCGCGATCCGTCGGCATCGGCGATCCCTCCTCGGAGCATCCTTGCCCCAGGCCGTACTCTAGCGACCGGAGTGATCCGCGCCCACTCGGGAATCCCAAAAACAAATGAGTCGGACGGTCATTCAAATGATCAGGACCGCGACTCCCGGGGAGAATCGCCGGGATTTCTCCGGACGAGGCCCGTGCCCGGATCGGCGAATCCGCGTCACCGCGAGGGGGGAGCCGCCCGACACTCGGTCAGGCCGGGACGGCCCGCATGAGGCTCGCCGACCCGTTCCGGGTCCGATCGCGGCCGGCGATCGACCCCGAGCACCTGGCAGAGCCAGGCGATCACCAGGTGCTTCGTCACGCTCAGGCCGAGCAAGCCGGCCAGCGCGCCGAATCGGAAGATCCAGAGATTGAGCGCGACGCCCGCCACCACGACCAGCAGGGCGGCCACGCTCAATTGAATTGGCAGGCGTTGCATGCCCGTATTATGGGCCGGCCCGGCCCGAGCGGGAAGGGAGCGACTGGAACGGAATCGGCCATCAGACTACAATTCGTCGCTCACGATCGGCCCGATCGTTCGGGGTGTCCGGGCCATGCCGCCCCCCGGCCCGGACGCGGGCCGAATCGGACGGTTCGAACGGAATCCGATCCGAACCGAGACGCCAGGAATCGCGTCTGAATCGTGACTTGCGACCGTGCCGTTTCCGTCCGATCCGCCGCCCGACGCGGCCCCGGGCATCGACGCCCCCGTCCCTCGCCGAAGTCAGGGCAACTGACCCATGCCGACCGCACCACGCCCGACCCCCGATCGCCTCGAATGGTCGATCCCGATCGACCCGGTCTTGCAGCAAGAGCTGGAACGTCACGTCCTGGTCACGAGCTGGGACAAGCTGCTCGGGGTGGTCGACACGGTCTACAACTGGGGACGCCGCTCGGCCCTCTGGCCCCTCGGCTTCGGCCTGGCCTGCTGCGCCATCGAGATGATCTGCACCGCCAGCAGCCGGTTCGACATCGCCCGGTTCGGCGCCGAGGTCTTCCGCGGCAGCCCCCGCCAGGCCGACGTGATGATCGTCTCCGGCACCGTCACCAAGACGATGATGCCGGTCATCGCCCGGCTCTACGACCAGATGCCCGAGCCGAAGTACGTCATCAGCATGGGGGCCTGCGCCTCCGGCGGCGGGCCGTTCAAGGAGGGGTACAACGTCGTCTCGGGGATCGACAAGTATCTCCCCGTCGACGTCTACATCCCCGGCTGCCCGCCGACCCCGCAGGCCCTGCTGCATGGCCTGATCACGCTCCAGAAGAAGATCGACGGCGAACGGCTCGACATCCCGGCGATCGGCCGGAAGGGGAACACCCCCTGGTACGACCCCGAGGTCGAGCGCGACATCCCCGTTCCGGTCCTCGGCCCCGACCTGATCGACGTCCGCACCCTCGAACTGACCGCCGAACGGACCGCCGCCGGCCTGATCGAGGCCCGGGAAGCCACCCTCGAACGCCCGCTGAAAATCCCGGCGCCCCAGCCCGAAGCCCCCGAGCCGCCGGCAGATCCCGACGAAATCCCCGCGAAGCCGGACGCCTCCGCCGCCCCTCGGCCGATGAGCAAGATCGAGTTGATCCGCGCCAAGGCCCGCGGCGAGGCGATTCCCGAAGGGGCCGAGGCCGCCGCCGCCGCTGCTCCGCCCTCGAAGAAAGCCGCCGGCAAGCCCGCGAAGAAGGTCAAGGTGGCCGAGGCCCGCCCGAGCCTCGTCTGGCTCGGCGACTCGGGGTTGAAGGAGCTGGCCGACCGCCTCAACGCCTCTTTCGGCGACGGGACCGCCACGATCATCCGCGCCGCCCTTTTGATTCCGGCCGAGAAATTGCTCGACGTGGCCGGGTTCCTCCGCGACCGCAACCCGATCCGGTATGACTACCTCGCCAGCCTCCAGAGCGTCCATTACGACGACTGCATCGAGGTCGTCTACCAGCTCGACAGCACCGCAATCCCCGGCTCGTTGATCGCGTTACGAGTACGGACCGCCGAGCCCGAGGGGGCAGGGGAGGTGCCCTCGGTCGCTTCCGTCTGGCACGGGGCCGATTTCCAGGAGCGCGAGGTCTACGACATGATGGGTGTCCGCTTCGCCGGGCACCCGAACCTGACGCGCATCCTCATGTGGGAAGGCTTCGCCTACTACCCGCTCCGCAAAGACTACCTGGAACCGTACTACGAGCACCCGGTCAAGGTCTTCCCGAGCCGCATCGAGGACGGCCAGGGGCACCACTTCCGCGCCGAGGAATTCAACCCGCACGGCACGAACCTGAAGATTCCCCAGTCGCACCGGGACTGGGACCACTTCGACCCGGCGCTCGACCCCAAGGGGATCGGCCTGACTCCCCTGGGAGACGGGGTCGATTTGCAGGGGCTCGACACCGACCAGTTCGTCCTGAGCATGGGGCCGCAACACCCCTCGACCCACGGCGTCTTCCGGATGAACCTGCGGGTCGACGGCGAGACGATCGTCGGCCTGAAGCCCGTGATGGGCTACATGCACCGCAACCACGAGAAGATCGGCGAGCGGAACACGTTCCTGATGAACTTCCCGTTCACCGATCGGCTCGACTACCTCACCTCGATGGGCAACAACTTCGGCTTTGCCCTGGCCATCGAGCAACTGATGGGGGACGACGCCAAGGTCCCCGAGCGTGCCGAGTACCTCCGCGTCATCATGGCCGAGCTGACGCGGGTCGCCAGCCACATGTGGTCGATCGGCTTCCTGCTCAACGACCTCGGCGCGTTCTTCACCCCGGCCTTGTACGCGATCGAGGAACGCGAGCTGATCCTCGACCTGTTCGAGTGGGTCGCCGGCAGCCGGATGATGTGCAACTACTTCCGCTTCGGCGGCGTCGCCTTCGACCTGCCCCCGGGATGGGCCGAGCGCTGCCGGGGGATCGTCAACGACCGGCTCGACCGCAAGATCGACGAGCTCGACCGCTTGCTCTCGGAGAACGAGATCCTGAAGGACCGGTCGAAGGGGATCGGCGTCATCACCCGGGAACAGGCCATCGCCTACTCGACGGCCGGGCCGGTGCTGCGGGCCTCGAACGTCCCGTACGACGTCCGCCGGGCTGCGCCCTATTCGATCTACGACCGGTTCGACTTCAACGTCATCAGCACCACCAACGGCGACGTCTACGACCGCTACCTGATCCGCCTGCTCGAGATGCGCGAGAGTGTCCGCATCCTCAGGCAGGCCCTCCGCGACCTGCCCGACGGCCCGATCCTGCCGGGCAAGAAGAGCTATCAGATCAAGGTCCCCGCCGGCGAGGCCTATTCCCGCGTCGAGAACCCCAAGGGAGAGCTCGGCTACTACGTCGTCGCCGACGGCGGCCCGACCGCCTACCGCTACCACGTCCGCAGCCCGAGCTTCATCAACCTGACGGCCCTGGAAACCATGTGCCTCGGCCACACCGTCGCCGACGTCGTCGGCATCCTCGGCAGCCTCGACATCGTGCTGGGAGAGGTGGATCGGTGAAGCTCGCATGACGACGCGGCGATGGCTCTTGCTGGCCTTGGTGTCGATCGGTGTGATCGCCTCCTTGTTCGTCACGGTCGAACGCGTGCGGATCCGTCGCGACGTGGTCCAGGTGCTGGCCGTTCCCGCGGAACCACCGTTGAGCGTCGTCTTCGTTCATCGCTACTCTCGGATTGACCCTCATGGCCGTTATCGACTCGAATTCGACGACGGCCGGCACTCCCGGTTCTTCGAGCTTCACCATTGGCCCGATCCGGCCCGATCCCCTCCGGAGGTTTTCAGAGACAGGTTGTCGACGAGCTTCGACGGCAACAACCTTGAAATACATGGCCCACACGATTTCATGTTCTGGACATCAGGATTAGGGCAACAGCAGCCCTGAGCACTTCAATCCATCGCCGTGGAGCGACCTTGAAACGTGAACGACCGCATCGTCCTCGGCTAGAAATCTCCCGAACCGCGGCAGCACAGCGGATTCGCTTTGGCGTGAAAGGTTGGAACGAATGAACGGGTTCAGGAGGATCATGGGGGCCGTCTTCGGGGCGATCGGCGCGGCCATCTCGGCCGTGCTGGGACTCTGGCCGTTCGGCAAGGGGATGATCGCCGGGCACCTGGTGACGATGCGACGCTTCCTCCGCACCTTCACCGTCGGCCACGGGGCGACCGCCTCAAGGCACGGGGGCGGCGACCTGCCGATCGACCTCTGGTGGAAACGCCCCGAACACCGGCGCGGGCCGGTCGTCGATCAGGGGCCGGATACCGAAGGCCTGTTCACCGTCGAGTACCCCGACGAACGCCTACCGACCCGCGAACGCTTCCGCGTCCTGCCGGTCCTGATCTACGACGACGAGGACGGCAACGTCCGCTGCACCAGTTGCAACATCTGCGCGAAGGTCTGCCCGCCGCAGTGCATCTGGATGTCCCAGGCCAAAAACGCCAGGGGGAACGTGGTCCCGCTCCCCGAGGAGTTCTACATCGACATGGACGTCTGCATGAACTGCGGCCTCTGCGCCGAGTATTGCCCGTTCGACGCCATCAAGATGGACCAGAACTTCGAGCTGTCGAACTACGAGCGGCACCAGTCGCACATCTACTCGCTCCAGGATCTGCTCGTCTCCAGCGCCTACTACGCCGAGACGCACCCCGAAGCCTGGGCCAGCCCCGAGGAAGCCGCCGAACGGGCCAAGGTCGAGAAGAAGAAAACCCAGCGGCTCCAGAAGGCACTCGCCCCGGCCCAGCCGGCCGAGACCGGGGCGTGACCGTCATCGCCCCGACTTTCCCCATCCACCGGCGCCTTGCCCTACGCAAAGGCGGCCCCGGGTCGCTACAATGTTCGCCAATGCCGCCGGCCCCTTCGTGTGGCCCCGCCGGCGCGGAGACGATCGCCCGCCATCCGCAAATGGAGTCCGATTCGCCGATGTTCCTGAACAAGCCTGAACCCCAGTACGTGCCTGGAACCCGGGTGCGGGTCGTGCAATTCGTCCGCGTCGGCCATCGTCGCTGGAAGACCGAGGTCACCGGCACCGTCGAGGGCGAGGGGCTGCGCCCGGTCGGCGGCATGGAGATGGGGGGCAAGGCCCTCTACTGCCACCAGCCGACCCTGCGCCTCCGCCGCGACGACGGCGAGATCACCAACATCGCGCTCGACGAGAACACCCGGGTCGAGACGCTCGACACCCCGGCCCCCGCCTCGGCCACCGCGAGCGGACCGGCCCCGCAGTCGGTCTGACCCTCGTTCGAGTGACCGCGACCGCCAGGGTCGCTCGCCGGTCCATCGAGCCGATCGGCCGGGGCCGCGTCCGAGGATCGCCCCGGTCGTCGCGCGTCGGCTCGCGTCCGGGTGGGTCTCGGCTGATCCCTCCTTATTTCTCGCTTCGACGTGAAGGACCGCCTTGCGATGATCCCGAACTACGGCTTCATCGGCCTCTTGCTCTTCGCGGCGATCGCCTTCGCCGTCGGGCCGCTCGTGCTGGTGGCCCTGATCGCCCCCCGCAAAGGGTCGGTCGAGAAGGGGGAGACCTACGAGTGCGGCGTCCGGACGACCGGCGAGACCTGGGTCCGGTTCCGCTTGCAGTATTACATCTACGCCATCCTGTTCGTCGTCTTCGACATCGAGACGGTCTTCCTCTACCCCTGGGCCGTCAGCTACCTCGGCCTGGCCGAGCTGGGATTCGGGCTGTTCGTCCTGGTGGAGATGGTCATCTTCCTGGTCATGCTCGCCGTGGGCCTGGCCTATGCGTGGGCGTCCGGCGACCTTCGCTGGGTCTGAGTGAGTGATCGAACCCGGATGGCATCGCACCGCCGGCGAAGGCTCGCGTCCGAAGGAGAGAAGGCCCCGTGATCGCCCCGCTGCTGAACCCGGTGTTCCTGCTCGCCGTTGGCGACGACGGCCTGCGACGGGCCGGGCTTGCCGGGCCTGCCTGGCTTTACTGGGCTGGTTGGCTGCTGGTCTTCCTGGTCGTCTTCCCGGGGATCGTGGCCTACATCGTCCTGGCCGAGCGCAAGCTCGCCGGCCGGTTCCAGGACCGGATCGGCCCGAACCGGGTCGGCCCGTTCGGCCTCCTGCAGCCGATCGCCGACGCCATCAAGCTCGTGACCAAGGAGAATCTCGTCCCCCGATCGGCCGACGCCTTCGTCCACCTGCTCGCGCCGGTCTTGCTGATGATCTCCGCGTTCCTGGTCCTGGCCGTCATCCCGTTCGGGGTCCGATCGACCGATCGCGACATGATCCCCTTCGGCCTGGCGGAAGCCCCGGACGAAGCCTCGCGCTGGTATCCCGGCCTGGCGGCGGTCGATACCGCCTCGGGGCTGCTCTACCTGATCGCCGCGGCCAGCCTGTCGGTGCTCGGCATCTTCCTGGCCGGCTGGTCGAGCCGCAACAAGTTCGCCCTGATCGGCTCGATGCGGGGGGTGGCCCAGCTCGTCTCGTACGAGATTCCGCAGGTCCTTTCCCTCGTGCCGGTGATCCTCTGGACGGGGAGTTTGAGCCTCGTCGGCATCTTCAACGCCCAGCTCGATCAGGGGTGGTTCCTCTTCTCGCCGCCGGGGATCGCCGCCTTCGTGCTCCTGGTCATCGCCAGCATCGCCGAGGTCAACCGCGCCCCGTTCGACCTGCCCGAGGCCGAGTCGGAGATCATCGCCGGCTACCATACCGAGTATTCCGGCATGCGGTTCGGCCTCTTCTTCCTGGCCGAGTACCTGGCGATCTTCGGCATCTCGTGCCTGGCCGTCGCCACCTTCCTGGGCGGGGGCACCTTGCCGGGGACGACCTGGCCGCTCGGGTCGGTCGACTCGGTGATCCTGGCCAATGTCATCCTGGTCGGCATCTTCGGCGTGAAGGTCGCGTTGATGATCTTCCTCGTCTTCTGGGTCCGAGCCACCTTGCCCCGGATGCGGGTGGACCGCCTGATGAACTTCGCCTGGAAGGTCTTGATCCCGCTCTGCCTGGTCAACATCCTCGTGGCCGCGGCCTGGCTGGAAGTGGGCGTCCGGCGCGGCCAGCCATTGCTCGGCTGGCTCGTCACCCTGCCGGTCCTGATCGTCGCGGTGGCCGGATTCGTCCGCCTCTCCCGGACCGAAGGCCCCGCGCCGGTCCTCGGCAAGGCGACCCTGGCACAACCGACCCCCACCCCCACCCCCTCACGCTCCCTGTGATGAGCCGAACCGCCCCCGAGGACGCACGACCGTGAGCCCCCTTCAGCTCATCTTCCTGATCGTCTCGACCGTCGGCCTGCTGACGGCCCTGGGCACGGTGCTGGCGCGGAACCTCGTGCATGCGGCCCTGTTCCTGGTCGCCTTCTTCTTCACGATCGCCTGCCAGTTCGTCCTGCTCGAGGCCGAGTTCCTGGCGGCGATGCAGGTGCTCATCTACATCGGCGCCGTCTCGATCCTCCTGCTGTTCGGGATCATGCTCACCCGGAACGTCCAGGGAGACGAGACGACCGGCGGCCACTGGGCCTGGAAACTCCCGGCCGGCCTCGTCGCCCTGGGCGTCCTGGGGGTCTTGTTGTTCGGGATCAACGCCGAGCGCGGCCGACCGGGCCAGGAGTCGTGGGCCCGCATCGGTTCTCGCCCCGGGGGGGTGAACCCCCGGATCGGCGGGCCGGCATCGCACGCTCTAGCTTACAGTGCTTCGGGCCAGTTCGTCGCCTCGGCCGACGCCGACGGGCGGGTCCGCCTCTGGACGATCGCCGGGAACCAACGCGCGGTCCTGCACCCGGAGGGCCTTGCCCCCTCGGCCGTTGCGTTTAGTCCCGACTCCTCGCTGGTCGTCTCGGCCGACGATCGGGGGCGGGTCCGCGCCTGGCAGACCCTGAGCAACCGGACCATCCTCGACCGCTCCGGAGGCCGTCCCGGCTCGATCACGTCGGTCGCCGTCAGCCCCCCCCAGTTCGAGGACGACGGGGCAAACCTGCTGGTCGCCGCCGGCGGCAGGGACGGGATCGTCCGGGTCTGGGTCGGCCCCGAGCCGGTCGAGCTGGACGCCCACGACGGCGCGGTGCTCGCCATGACCTTCACCCCCGAAGGACACCTGATCACCGCCGGGGCCGACCGCCGGGTCGTGACCTGGAACCTCTCGACCGGCGAATCGACCTCGATCGCCTCGTCCGGCGAAGGGCAGCCGATCGGAGCCGTCGCGCTCAGCCTGGTCCCCCCGCCCGAGCCGATCGCCTCCGATCCCCAGGGGCCCCCGCCGCCCCCTCCGCCCCCGCCGGCCGCGGGGGGAGCCGTCGGCCCGCTGGTGGCCGTCGCCTCGCTCGTCAGCGGATCGCCGGGCCGGTGGGATCTCCGCGTCCTGAACATCCCCGACCGTGCCGAGGTCGTCGCCGTCGAAGGGCTCCGCGGCGTCCCGATCGCCGTCTCCCTGGCCAGCGACGCCCGACGGGTCGCCGCCCTCGTCTTGCCTGCCCCTGGATCGGACTCGGCGGACGCCGAGGCCGAAGCCGACGATGCTGAGATCCGGCCCGTCATTCAGGTCTGGTCCCTCGATCCCGAGTCCAATGGGGCCGATCCGGTCGAAATTGCCCTGACCGGGCCGGTCGGCCCGTTCGCCCAGATCGCCGCCGGACCGCAAGGGATCCGCCTGGCCCTGGCCCCCGAGGGGAGGCCCATCACCTTCTACGACGATCGGGACGGTGCCTGGGCCGCGTCCGCCAGCCCCACCACCACGACGGCCGCGGTCATCGCCGACATGCCCCGGGCCGTCGGCCTGGAGCTGATGACCCGGTCGGTCGTCCCCTTCGAGGTCGCCGGCCTGATGCTGACGGCGGCCCTCGTCGGCGCCATCGTCCTGGCCCGCCAGGAACGGCGGGACGCCCCGAAGCTGTCCGAGGCCCTGGCCGATCGCCTCGCCTCGGGTCGGCCCCTCCCCCCGAGCGGCCTGGCCGGCGATCCCGAACCGGCCGCGGCCCCCGCCGGTCCTCCGGGAGGCTCCCGACCGCCTGCCCGCCCCGAGTCTCCCGGCGCCGCGACGAGGTCCCCGCAATCATGATGACGAACAGTGGCGACATCCCCCTGAGCTGGTTCCTCTTCTTCGCGGCCGCCGCCTTCGCCATCGGCCTGTTCGGCGTGCTCTCCCGGCGCAACGCCATCGCGCTCTTGATGGCCATCGAGATCATGCTCAACGCGGCCAACATCAATCTCGTCGCCTTCTGGCGGTTCAACGACGCGGCCAGCCCCGAGGGCGCGCCGATCTCGGGCGTCATGCTGGCGATCTTCGTGATCACGATCGCCGCGGCCGAGGTCGCCGTCGGGATCGCCCTGATCCTGCTCTGCTACCGACGCTGGCTCGCCGCCGACGTGGACCGTTACAACAGCATGTCCGGTTGATGCCCGGCTCGACCCCGCCCGACCGGCCGATCGAACTTCGGCCGGTCCCTCTCCGAACGACTCCCCCTTTTGGCACCCTGCGATCGGACCCTTTCCCATGCCCGCTTTCGCCGCCGAGCCGGTGAACCTCGGCCAGCTCTGGTCCCTGGCGGCCCCGCTCTGGCTGACCCTCTGGGGACTCGTCGTCCTGCTGCTCGACGTCGCCCTGATGAGAGGGGCTTCGGGCCCTTCCCGGCGCAATCGGCTCGGCCTGCTGGCCCTGCTCGGCCCGATCGGCGTGCTCGCCCTCCTGCTGGCCCCCTTGCTCGTCCCCTCGGCGGGGTTCTCCGACCTCGACCCGACCCTCTTCTACGGCACGATCGCCGGCGACCTGCTCACCCAGTCCTTCCATGCGCTCATCGCCCTCCTGCTGGCGATGGTGCTCGGCCTTTCGCTGACCTGGGACTTCACCGAGCACTGGGGTCCCTATTATGCCCTGATGCTCTGGGCGGGCGTCGGCATGATGGTGCTCGTCTCGGCCGAGGAGCTGCTCATCCTCCTCATCAGCCTGGAGATGATGACCATCTGCCTCTACCTCGCCTCGGCCTTCGAGAAGGCTCGCCTGCGGTCGTCCGAGGCGGGGATGAAATACTTCGTCTACGGCTCGGTCTGCTCGGCGTTGTTCCTGTTCGGCCTGAGCCTGATCTACGGCCTCACCGGCACGACCCACCTGGACGGTATCCGCAAGGTCCTGCTCGACCGCGTCGGCGGCGAGGTGTCGCTGGGGATCGCCGGGGACGTGCTCGGCGGCACGGCCGTCCTGCTCGTGCTCGTCGGCTTCGGCTTCAAGATCGCCGCCGTCCCGTTCCACCATTGGGCCCCCGACACCTACGAAGGGGCCCCGGCCCCGGTGTCGGCCTGGATCGCCTCGGGATCGAAGGTCGCCGGCTTCGTCGCCCTGATGAAGGTCTTCCTGCACGCCCTCGGCCCCTGGGCCGGGACCGCCGGGACAGACGGGGCAGGGGGCTGGGTCCTGATCCTCGCCCTGATCGCGGCCATCACGATGACCTTCGGCAACCTCGCCGCCCTCGGGCAGCGGAACCTCAAGCGGCTGCTGGCCTACTCGTCGATCGCCCACGCCGGCTACATCCTGGTCGGCGTCGTGGCCGCGGCGGTGACGATCCGGGCCGACTCGACGAGCGGGGAGACCGCCGGGTCGGTCCTGTTCTACCTGGTCATCTACAGCCTCACGACCGTCGGCGCCTTCGCCGTGGCCGCCTGGCTCGTCTCCGACACGGGGCGAGACGACATCGACGACCTCAACGGCCTGGGCGTGCACGCGCCCGGACTGGCGGCCTGCATCGTCGTCCTGATGCTCTCCTTGATCGGCGTGCCGCCGACGGCCGGGTTCTTCGCCAAGCTCTACCTCTTCCTCGAAGTCCTGAACGCCGACCCGACCGCCCGCCCCTTGCTCTTGACCCTGGTCGCCCTGGCCCTGGTCAACTCGGTCATCTCGGCCTTCTACTACGCCCGGGTCCTCCGCGCCATGTTCCTCCGCCGGGGCGACCGCGCGCCGAGGCCCGCGCCTCGGGGGATTGCCTGGCCCATCGGCCTGGCCACGCTGGCCGCCGTCGGCTTCGGCCTGGCCCCCACCCCCTTGCTCGACTCGATGCGCATGGCCGGCAGCTCGATGCTCGCCATCACCCTGCCCCCAACCGACCTCGACCGCGATCGAGACCGAAATCGCCCCGCCCCCTCGGCCGCCGCCGCGACCCCCATCGCCGCCCCCGCCCCCGGAATCGCGACCGCCCATCGCCTCCCGTGAGCCCTCCCCCCTCCCGACTCCTTCGACTTCGAGGACCGGCACCGTGCACGACGACTCCGATTCCGGCCCCGAGGTCGACGCCTGGGAACTCTTCGCGCTGGCCGCCTGCCAGCCGCTCCGGGGCCATCCGGGGTGCTTCGTCGCCCCGCAGCTCGACCCCTCCGCGGCCGTCCGGGCGCTGAAGTCGTACCTCGTCCCGAGGCCCGACGAGCTCTTGCTGGCGATCGTCGAACAGCCCGGCCCGGCCGGCCCGGTCCCCGCCTGCACGATCACCTCGCAGCGGATCTGCTGGCCCGGCGGCGGCTCGCCGCGGTCCGGCAACGCCCTGGGCTTCGACGAACTCCCCGAATCGGTCCGGGTCGCCGGCACGCTCGACACGACGCTCGACCTCGGCCACCGGCAGACGCTCCCGATACGATCGCCCGAAGGCAACGGCACCGCCGAGGCCCTGGCCGACGTCCTTTCCACCCTGTCCCACGCCCGACGCTCGGGCGACCTGGCCGGCTCGACCTCGCGCGACGCCCTGAACCGCGCCCGGGCCGAGATCGGCCACGTCGCCCGGCAGGCCGCCGCCCTGCATCAGGTCGACGGCGAGGTCCGATCGTTCCAGGCCGACGTGCAGGCGGCCACCCCTCGCGTGGTCGTGACCCCGGTGCTCATCGGTGCCTGCCTGATCGTCTTCGTGGCGATGGTCCTCTCGGGCATCTCGATCCTGAGCCCGAGCGTCCCGGCCCTGATCGCCTGGGGCGGCAACGTCGGCGCGGCCGTGGCGATCGACGGCCAGTTCTGGAGGCTCCTGACCTCCGTCTTCCTCCACGGCGGCATCATCCACCTGGGCGTGAACCTCTGGGTCCTCTCCCGGATCGGCCCGCTCGTCGAACGCCTGTACGGAAACCTCGGGTTCACCTTGCTCTACCTGGCCGCCGGGCTCGGCGGCGCCCTGGCCAGCGCCTGGTGGCATCCGCTGGTCGTCAGCGTCGGGGCCTCGGGGGCGATCTTCGGCCTGATCGGCGGCCTCGGGGCCTTCTTGATCTCGCACCGGTCGGCCATCCCCGCGCCGGTCGTCGCCAGCGTGAGGGGGGGGGTGATCGCCTTCGTCGTCTACAACACGCTGTTCGGCCTGGCGATCCCCGGCATCGACAACGCCGCGCACCTCGGCGGCCTGGCCTCCGGATTCGTCGCCGGCCTGCTCCTGCAACGCCCCTGGCCGGTCGCCCGCCCCACGGCCGGCCTGATCCGGCAACTGCTCGGCGGAATCGCGGTCGCCTCGGCCTTGGTGCTGCTCGGGCAGTTCGTCACCAGCCAGGTCCGTCGCGACCCGGAGATCCTCGCGCTGCTCAAGCAGGAACTCGGCAAGCCGTTGCGAGCCTACCAGGACATGGCCGAGGCCATGCGCCCCGCCCTCCAGCGGTTCGACACGATCAACACGGAACTCGACGCCTTGCTCAATCGGATGCGTCTGGCCCCCGTCGTCGCACCCGCCGACCGCGCCCAGCTCGACACCCTGCTCGCCGAAGGGGAAGCCAACCGGGCCGACCTCGCCCGGATCGAGGCCGACGACCCCGACCTTCTCGCCATGCGAGACGCCATCCTCGCCGCCCAGGAGGCCCTGAACCGGTCGCTCCAGGCCCTCGCGCGCCACCTCGACCAGCCCGAGGAGCACCCGGCGCTCGACGCCCCCGACGGCTTCCTCACCCTCCGCAACGAGAGCATCGCGCAGGTCGACCGCTTCCAGCAACGCCGCCAGGACTACCTCAAGACGCACGGCCTCGTCGAGATCCCGCCGGACGGCGAGGCCGACGAGAGCGACCCGGAGCCTCCCGCTCCCTGATCCCCCTGGCAACCAAAGTCCCCCGACGCGACAATCAAACCCGGTGGTCCCCCAGCTCTTACGCCCCCATTTCTCCCACTTTCGCCCGACACCCAAGCCCATGGCCATCGTCCAGACCTTCGAGGCGTGCCTCCAAAGCCCCTACCTTCGCCGCGATGACTCGGCCGCCGATCGCGTCGGCGAGCTGCTCCTCCGCGCCGCCGACCGGCTCGAGGCCGCCGCCAACCTCCGGGCCAATCCCAAGGGGGATCCGACCGACCTCTGCCTGATGAGCTACGAGGCCATGTTCTGCTGCCTCCGAGCCCTCGTCTATCAGCAGGGGTACCGCGAGGCGGGGCTCCGCTGCCTCATCCTCGCCTGCGACGCCCTCTACGTCCGCCCCGGGCAGCTCGACGCGCGGCACCTCCACGCCTTCGAGCGGGCCCAGGAGCTGCGGCTCGCACCGGATGAGGCCCTCGATGCCGCCTCGGCCTTCGTCAGCCGCACCCTGGAGTTGCTCAGCCCCGAGGCGTCATCCAGCACCGTCCGGCCTTGACCATCCGGCCCGGATCTGACAGAACACCCCTTCCACCCCACGCCGAGCGACCAGCCTCGCCCCCCCCTTTCGGAGGCGATCGGCCGTTGGCAACGCCTGGGGACGGGACGGAATCGCGGTCAAAACCGCTGAGTCCTCATGGATGGGGAGTCCGGCATGGGCAGTCAGGAGTCGAGGCCCGCGACCACGCGGAGCAATCTTCCGCCGCATCGCTGGCATCGCGTCGAGGATCCGGATCGGGAGGCCGTCGTCGGGGCGTACGAGGCGGTCATCGCCGGCGCCGGCCCGGCGGGCCTGACCGCCGCCCTCGAACTGACCCGGCACGGCCGCCGCTGCGTCGTGATCGAGGCCGACCCGCACCTCGTCGGCGGCATCAGTCGCACCGACGTTTACAAAGGATACCGCTTCGACATCGGCGGCCATCGCTTCTTCTCCAAGAGCCCCGAGGTCAACGCCTTCTGGGACGAGGTCCTCGGCGACCAGTTCCTCCGCCGGCCTCGCCTGAGCCGCATCTACTACGACCGTAAGTTCTTCCACTACCCGCTCCGCCCGGTCGACGCCCTGCTCAAGCTCGGCCCGCTCCGATCGGTCCGCATCCTCGCCAGCTACCTCAAGGCGCGCCTGAAGCCCATCGAACCCGAGCGCAGCTTCGAAGACTGGATCGTCAACCGATTCGGCCGCACCCTCTTCGACATCTTCTTCAAGACCTACACCGAGAAGGTCTGGGGGATGCCCACCTCCGCCATCTCGGCCGACTGGGCCGCCCAGCGCATCAAAGGGCTGAGCCTCATCAAGGCCGCCCTGAGCGCCCTGCGCATCGGCCTGCCCGGCCGAGGGGGAGAGGTCGTCAAGACCCTCATCGAGGAATTCAAATACCCTCGCCTCGGACCCGGCCAGATGTGGGAAGCCGTCCGCGACCGCGTCCAGGAGGGGGGCGGCTCCGTCCAGCTCGGCCGCCGCGTCGACCGCATCGAGCACGACGGCCGCTCCATCAACGCCTTCGTCAGCGTCGATCCCGAAGGGCGCACCACCCGCTACCTCGGCCGGCACTTCCTCTCGACCATGCCCATCCGGCACCTGATCAACGCCATGAGCCCCGCCGCCCCCGACGAGGTGCGCGAGGCCGCCGCCGGGCTCCGCTACCGCGACTTCCTCACGGTCGTCCTCATCGTCAACCGCGCCGAGACCTTCCCCGACACATGGATCTATGTCCATGACCCTTGCGTCCGGCTCGGCCGCGTCCAGAACTTCAAGAACTGGTCGCCCGAGATGGTGCCCGACCCGAACACCTCCAGCCTCGGGCTCGAATACTTCTGCTTCGAGGGGGACGACCTCTGGGGCATGAGCGACGCCGACCTGATCGAGCTCGGCCGCCGCGAGATCGACACCATCGGCCTCGTCCCGGGCTCCTCCGTCATCGACGGCTGCGTCGTCCGGATGCCCAAGGCGTATCCCGTCTACGACGACTCCTACCGCGACCGCGTCGCCGTCATCCGCCGCTGGCTCTCCCGGTTCGACAACCTCGAACTCGCCGGCCGCAACGGCATGCACAAGTACAACAATCAAGACCACTCGATGATGACCGCCCTGCTGGCCGCGCGGAACATCCTCGGCCTCGGCTCCTACGACACCTGGAAGGTCAACACCGACGCCGAGTACCACGAGGAAGGCGGCGACGACGCCTCCTCCGACCTCGCCGGCCGCGCCGTCCCCCGCCGGGTCGAGGCCGCTTGAATCCGAGAACGAGCCACGGATGAAACACGGATGAAACGCAGATGGTGAGCAAGAGATTTTCTCCATTGGCTCGACCTGATGGGGATCACTCGAATTTTCTTATCCCCTTCTTCTTATCCGTGTTTCATCCGTGTTTCATCCGTGGCTCACATGTTCTCTAATTCCCGTCACTCCTGTTCGCTCAGTGGCACCACCCCATCCATGTACCTCCAGTTCTTCAAATAATCCAGCAAGTCTGCCATCTCCTGCACCGTCAGATCCTGCTCGATCCCCTCGGGCATCAGCGAGACGCCGTCCGATTGGATCTCGTCGATCTCCTGCTTCAGGATCGTGTCGGTCTGGCCTTCCGCCCTCATGAGGGTCAGGGCCGAGGCCGTCTCCGAGGCGATCAGGCCGCCGAGCACCTGCCCATCCACCGTGGCCACCGTGTAGCTCACGTAATTCGCATCGATCGCCTCGTTCGGGTTCAGGATGTCCGTGAGCAGGGCGGCCTTGGTCCGGGTCCTCGTGTCGCCGATGTCCGGACCCACCACCACCCCCTCATCCTCCAAGCGGTGACAGGTGGTGCAAAGCTTTCGGAACACCTCGCGCCCGCGGTGCGGGTCGGCCGGCAGCTCGATCGCTTCCTGGTAGCGTTCCAGCACCGCCGCACGCTCCGCGGGCAGGCTCGACGCCAGCAGGGATTGCGCCCGGTCGCGGACCTCCGGGGTCGGATGCTCGCGCAGTCGCCGACTCTGGTTCGCATCCAGATCCCGAGGGGCGAGAATCCCTTGCTCCATCGCATCCAGCAGCGCACCGGCCCGATCCGCTCGCGCCACCATCCCCTGCGCCACCTCGCGACGCACCGCGGGGGTCAGGCCCCGCCACGGTCCCAGCAAGCGAGCGGCCACCTCCGGCTCGGCCCGCGCCGCGAGTGCCTGGGCCGCGGCGATCCGCAACCCCTGATCCGGTTCCTCGACCAGGAGTCGCGACAGCGCACCGTCGGCCACGTCCCAGGGGGCATCGGCCAGCAACCGAATCGCATCGCGCCGGGCGGTCGGGTCGGCGTCGGCATCCTCCGCCAGGTCGGCGAACCCGGCAAGTGCCTCGGCGGTCTGGGCGGCGATCGCCCCGGGCAACTCACCGAGGAATGTCCCCAACCGAGTCCCTCGACGCCCCAACCCGTCGGCCAGGCCATTCAGCCCGGCCAGCCGCCAGCGGTCGGCGTCGCGGTCGATCTGCCAGAGCGCCTCCAGCACCTCGGCACACTCCTCCGGGTCGCGACGGGTGCCGACGAGCGCCGCCAGTTCTTGCAGCAGGGTCAATCGCCCGTCATCGATGTCTTCGGTCAGATTTTGCGGCGCATCAAGCAAGGTTAATAGAAGCGGGCCGGCACGGCCCGGAACGGCGCTGCCCACCGCGGCCCGCGTCCAGCGGTCCCCGGCCCCGAGCCGTGCGATGGTCGCCAGCGGATCGAGGATCACATCATCATCCACGAACCCAAGCGCCAGCGCCGCCTGGAACCGGACCCGGGCATCGTCATCGTCGGCCAGGTCGATCACCGCGTCGAGCAATTCCCGCTCCCCCGCGAGGCGACGCTCGACCAGCAAGGCCCCTTGCTCCCGGATCCTCGGGTGATCGTCGCCGAGCAATCCGAGCAGGGTTTCCCCGTCCAGTTCCCCGGCATGTTCCAGCAGCCAGGCCGCATGGGCACGCCCCTCGGGGGACTTCGACGATCGGGCCAGCTCGCGGAGCGGCGCGACCGACTCCGGGTCCTCTCGCTGCAAGAGCAACCGCTGGGCGGTCGTCCGCCACCAGGCGTCCGGGTGATCGAGCAGGGCCACCAGTTCGGCCGTCGAGGACTCCCCGAGCCTGGGCGATTCCGGCCGATCCTCCCGGTTTTCCGGCACGATCCGCCAGATCCGCCCCCGCTCCTTCCCGTCGAGCAGGTCGGCTCGTTCCCTCAATTCGGGGGGCATCCACTGAGGATGTTCGATCACCGCCCGGTACATATCCACAACATACAGCGCACCATCGGGGCCGTGTGCCATCGCGACCGGGCGGCACCAATCGTCGGTGCTGGCGAAGAACTCCACCCCCTCGCGCGGCGGCTTCCACGAGAACGCGGCACCCTCCGGCGTGAGTACTTCTTGATGGACCAGGCTCCCCGTCGGCTCACAGGTGAAGACCGATCCCTTGTAACCCTCCGGCAGCAAATCCCCCCGGTACACCGTCACGCCGCAGGCGGCGCTGAAGCTGCCAATGTGCAATGATGATGTGGTGAACTGGTCGACCAGGGGGAAGACCTCGGCCGCCCCGCCGGCCGTCTGATCGTCCGAGGCGCGGCCGGGGGCGGGCAGGTCGGGGTTCCGCCGGGCATAGCGGTCTTCCAGGATGATCGGCACCAGGTGGTTGCGGTTCGTGCAGACGAAGCGGCGGCCCCAGTCGTCGAAGGTCAGGCCGTACTGCCCCATCCCCGCGATCGGCTCGGCGCGATCGTGCACCAGGTCGAACCGGAAATCGCGGCCGCTCAGGTCGATCGGCTCGGCGTCGTCATCGCCGGCGCGGCGGACCTGGCCGCCTCGCAGTCCGTTCGCCACATAAATCCAACCGTCAATCCCGAGCGTCGGATGGCTGACGCGCAACTGCGGATTCTCGACGGCGAAGCCTTCGTACAGGATCTCGCGGACGTCGGCCTGACCGTCACCATCCGTATCACGGAGCCAGATCACATAAGGCGCGGCCGTCACAATCGCCCCGTCCTTCCAGGGCATGACGCCGTTCGCGAAGAGCAGCTCGTCGGCGAAGACCCGGGCATCCTCGAAAAACCCGTCGCCATCTCGGTCCTCAAGGATCTTGAGTCTGCCTTCGGGTGGCTCGCCGGGGGCCGGTCCGTTCGGGTAGTCGCGCATCTCGACCACCCAGAGCCGCCCTTGCTCGTCGAACGCCATCGCCACCGGGCTCGTGATCTGCGGCTCGGCGGCGACCAGCTCGACCCGCAGCCCGGGATCGACGTGGATCGTCTGCCTCTCCTCCTCGGGTTCGAGCGGCCCCTTCCGCGGTTCCGGCTGCTGGGCCATCGTCGCGGCTCCGGTCGCGACGAGCAGCAACCCGAGCGAACACGCAATGCACGGCACCAGCGTTCGAAGCACAATGGAACGCATTTTCATAACCCTTCACTCCTTGATTGCTTCGCCATGCAGGGCCTTGAGCATCCGGACGGCGGCATCGACCAGCATCTCGCCCGACCCTTCCGCGCAGCGTGCGCTCACCACCTCGTAATTCCCCTGGCCATGCGCCCGCCGGGACGGGATATAACCGATCGACCCGTTCGCAAGCTCGGCGATGATCGTATGCTGAAACGGCGAATCCTGCTTGATCTCCAGCCCCAGCTCGACGAAGATCTCGCCCGGCAACGACACCCAGGCGATCAGGTCGCCCAGGGCGATCACCTGGACCTCCACCTCGTTCGGCTCGCCGTCCCGAGCGGCCACATCGAGCACCTTGTACGCGTTGACGGTCTCGAGGAAGCTCGGCTGCGGTGTCGAGCCGGAACGATGCCGCTCGACCACGGCCTCGGCCTCCGGCACGTCTTCCGGAGAAATTTCGGGCAAGGGCAGGGCGACCATTTCACGATCGATCCGGAGCGCGACGTCCTCCACATCCTCCAGCTTCGGCCAGTTGCGGAGGACCTCGGCGGCCAGGATGATCCCCATGCGGGCGGCGTTCTCGAACCCCTTCTGCGGCTCGGCCCAGAAGACGTCGATATGATTAATATCCCCGCAGCAGCCGGCCGTGAAGACCGTCACCACCTCCGGCCCCTTGAACTCGGCGATCAGCTTCGAGAGGGTGTGCGGCAGGTCGGCCGAGATGGCCGGCCCGCCCACGTTGTCCAGGTGCACGGCATAGTTGACGTACACGGCCAGGGGGTCGCCGTCGAGCGACTCGAAGTAGACGATCGGCACGGAGGGGTCGATCACGCCGGCCGGCTTCACGATCCTCGGGTTCCGCTTGCCGGGGTTCCAGCCGACGGAGCCGTCGACCATGTGGAACCGCCGATTGAACGCGATCGACGACTCGCTGCCCCGGGCCGCGCTGGCCTTCGCGGGCACCTTGGCCGCGTCGGCACGCCGGACGGCCTCGGCGATCTTCGCCGGCAGGCCCTCCCGGTAGCGTTGCGACAGGTCCGAGCCCCCGCCGAGCGACTGCGACCGCCGCGATCGATCGGCGATCACCGGGCCGGTGTGCGCATGCGTCGCACTGATCATCACATGATCGCCCGGGATCCCGGTCGCCTCCTCGATGGCGCGTCGGGCATCGACCACGAGGTCTCGCGTCGTGGTGATGACGTCGAGCGCGACCAGGGCGGCCCGCATCTCGCCCGACTCGATCACGATGGCCTTGGCGAACAGGTCGTCGTGCACCTCCTCCGCGGCCCGTTCGAAGTAGTAGCCGGCCATCGGCGTCCCGGGAGGGGGCGTGATCACCTCCCGGGCGGCACCGACCCGAAGTTCTCCGGCCGAGGCCGGAACCGAGCCCATCGTTCCCAGAACCAGGGCCGCCACGAGCAACCGCATCATCGAAATTTCTCCCCAACGCATTTTCATGCGAGAATGCAACGATCCTCGGAACCATCCTCCTCGGCGGCGACGGGCCGGGGTTCCGCTCGATCGCCATGGTAATCCGTCGGGCGAACGGGAGGTAGGCGCTGCCCCCGGGGGCGACGGTCGGGCCGGTTGGGCGGCCGGCGCCCCTCGCTCCATTCGCCCGGCCGGGGCCCCTCCATTTTCGGCCCAAAAGGTTTGACCCGGGGTGGCGCGGCGACTTACGATTCCCAGTGGCGGAACCCATCTCTCTGACTCACAACTCGATGAGCCTCGCGGCCCCGGCCGACATCGTCGTGATCGACGGCCGGCCGCTCGACTCGTAGAAAGGGGGCATCATCATGCCTCTGTTCGAGGTGGAAACGACGTCGCACATCATGATCGCGTGCGTCGAGGGTGAATCGGCCGCGCGAGCCTTCGCCGAGGAAAACTACCCGGGCGAGGAGGTGCTCCGCGTCACGCACCGTCCGCGTGACGCCTGGGTGATCTCCAAGCGGTTGCTGGGGATCGAGGGGGGGATCGACCCGTGTACCAAGGCACGCGAGTGCCTGTCCAACGCGCGGGGAGACAAGCTGCACGCCGTCCGCCTGTACATGCAGCAGACCGGCACCGACCTGGACGACGCCCGCAAGGTCATCGAGTCCAACATGTCGCTCGGCTGGTAACCGGCCGGCGATTCGACCGACCCAAGTCCCGGGGCGGGCTCCGGCCGCGTGCGCCGCGCACCCCGCAGAACCCGCCCCACGGGCCGCCCGTCGCCGCCGATCCCGGCGCATTTTGGGCCCGACGGTCGAGCCTCCTCCCGCCTTCGGTTAGACTGGGGGTAGGGTACGTCGGATGCTCGGGTCGGTCCTCTCGGCGAGACACCGCGCCGATCCGAATCGCCAGGGGGTTTCCTGTCATGACTCGCAATAATGTGACCTGTCTGATTCTGGGGGGCGGCCGAGGCACCCGGCTCTTTCCGCTGACCGCCTTGCGGAGCAAGCCTGCCGTGCCGATCGCCGGCAAGTACCGGCTGATCGACATCCCCATCTCCAACTGCATCTATTCCGGCCTGAACCGGATGTACGTGCTGACGCAGTTCAACTCGCTGAGCTTGCATCGACACATTACGAACACTTACAAGTTCGACGGCTTCGGCGGCGGCTTCGTCGAGATCCTGGCCGCCCAGCAGACGATGGAGAACCAGGAGTGGTACCAGGGGACGGCCGACGCGGTCCGCCAGAACCTCGACCTGCTCAAGGACGAGCTGAGCGACCTGGTCCTGATCCTCTCCGGGGACCAGCTCTACCGGATGAATTTCCAGGAGATGATCCGCCTGCACCACGAGACGAAGTCGGTGGCCACCATCGCCGCCCTGCCGGTCGACGAGCAGGAGGCGACCGCCTGCGGCATCATGCAGATCCAGCCCGACGGCCAGGTGCACAACTTCCTCGAGAAGCCGAAGACCCGAGACGCGCTCGACTCGGTCCGCACCGACCCGAAGTGGCTGGAAGGCCAGGGGATTCGGGCCGGCAACCGCTCGTACCTGGCGAGCATGGGCATCTACCTCTTCAACCGTGAGGTGCTCGTCGACCTGCTCAACCGCATGGACGTGGACGACTTCGGCAAGGGGGTCTTCCCCGCCGCCATCGCCGACCCCGACATGAGGGTCCAGATCTATCCCTTCGACGGCTACTGGGAGGACATCGGCACCATCGGCGCCTTCCACAAGGCGAACATCGACCTGACCCGAGTGGACGCCCCGTTCGACTTCGCGGCCGACAACAAGACGATCTTCACCCGCCCGCGCTTCATGGCCCCCTCGAAGGTCAACGGGGCGACCCTGACCCGCTGCCTGATCGCCGACGGCGCGGCCATCGGCAAGGGGACGGTGCTGGAGCACTCGATCGTCGGCCTCCGGACCCAGATCGGCGAGAATGTGACCATCCGCAACTCCTACGTCATGGGGGCCGACGTCTTCGAAGGCCAGCGCGGCATCCAGAAGAACCAGGAGGAAGGGCGGCCGAACATCGGCGTGGGTGACGACTCGATCATCGAGGATGCGATCATCGACAAGAACGCCCGGGTCGGCCGGGGGGTCCGCATCCGCAAGCAACCGAGGGACCAGGAGGTCGACCGCGAGGGCCTGTACTATGTTCGAGACGGGATCGTGGTCGTGCCCAAGTTCGCCGTGATCCCCGACGGGACCGAGATCTGAGTCGCTGGCGTCCGATCGGGCCGGGCCGAACCGCCTCAACCCGGGCCGACCCGCGTTGTGCCGGGCGGCGGGTTTGGTAAGATCGACCGCCGCTCAATGTTTCGACCAGCCCCGGGCCGCCGCCCGTTCCTGACGTCCAGGAATGCCCGAGACGGCGGCCCGGCAACTCGCCGCCGAGGAGGGCCCGTGGCCACCGGAACCACCACGACCGGCGAAGACCGGATCGGCAACTATCGGATCGTCCGGGTCCTCCAGATGGGCCAGAACTCCGTGATCATGGAGGTCGTCCAGGAGGGCTCGGGCCGCCGCTTCGCCCTGAAGGAGTTGCTCGAGAGCCGATCGGGCGACCCGGCCGAGCGGAAGGCCCTGGCCTTCGAGGCCAAGCTCGGCCTGATGTTCACCCACCCGAACCTGATCCGGGTCCACGAGTTCGTCAACGCCAAGCCCTCGCCCTACTTCGTCATGGACTACTTCCCGGGCATGACGCTCCGCCTGGTCATCGGGAAGCCGCAGGACTACTCGCTGCCGGCCGGCCGGCCCCACTCGGTGCTCCGTCAATCGGCCGAGGCGCTGGCCTACATGCACGAGCAAGGCTGGGCCCACCGCGACGTCAAGCCCGAGAACATCCTCATCAACCGGTCGGGCGAGGTCCGGGTCATCGACTACGCCCTGGCCAAGAAGATCCCCTCCGGACTGGGCAAGATCTTTTCCGGAAAGCCTCCCAGGGAAGGGACTTACAGCTACATCTCGCCCGACGTCATCCGCCGGCTCCCCCCCTCGGCCGCGGCCGACATCTACAGCTTCGGGATCACCTGCTACGAGCTGGCGACCGGCCGGCAGCCCTTCCGGGCCAACTCGCCGATGGAGCTGCTCAACAAGCACATGAAGGAGAAGCCGGTCCCGCCGATCGCCCACAACAAGAACGTGACGAAAGAATTCTCCGATCTGGTCTTGAAGATGATCGCCAAAAAACCCGACGATCGTCTCAAGGATTTGCGGGAGTTCCTGGCCGCGTTCAACCGGATCCGGATCCTCAAGGACGACCCCGACCCCATGGCCGACCGCTACTCCATGTGATCGCCCGGCAATCCCGCATCGCAATCGCCTCGGGACCCGACCCGAACCCAATCGAACCGACCCCAGACACGACCCCGCCGGCCCCCCCCGGCGAACGGCCCGCGCCAGGAGGAGGCGGCCGACCATGCCCCCCGCCACCAACCCGAACACCAATACCCAGGCCCCCAATCAGTACCGCCTGCCCTTCGAGGCCCCCATCTTCGAGATGGAGGCCCGGCTCGCCGAGCTCGAGGCCCGGCAATCGCAGGGGGACGGCTCCGGGCTGACCGACCAGATTCGCACCATCCGGCGCGAGCTGATCGGCCTGAAGCGGGCGATCTTCGCCAACCTGACCCCCTGGGAGACGGTCCAGGTGTCCCGGCACCAGCTCCGGCCCCAGTCGCGCGATTACCTGGAGCTGATCTTCGACCAGTTCCTGGAGATCCACGGCGACCGGGCCGTCGGCGACGACCCGGCCATGGTCACCGGCTTCGCCCACCTCGGCGAGAAGAAGCTGATGTTCATCGGCCACCAGAAGGGCCGGGACCTGGCCGAGCGGACCGCCTGCAACTTCGGCTGCGCCCACCCGGAAGGCTACCGCAAGGCCTTGCGGGCCATGAAGTTGGCCGAGCGGCACCGCTTGCCGATCGTCTGCCTGATCGACACGCCCGGCGCCTATCCCGGCATCCAGGCCGAGGAGCGCGGGCAGGCGGCCATCATCGCCGAGAACCTGATGGCGATGAGCCAGATCGACACGCCGATCGTCTGCGTCGTCATCGGCGAGGGGGGCTCCGGGGGCGCCCTGGGCATCGGCATCGGCGACCGCGTGGGGATGATGGAGCACTCGTATTACTCCGTCATCAGCCCCGAAGGCTGCGCCACGATCCTCTGGAAGACCGCCGAGCGGAAGGACCGGGCCGCCGAGGCGTTGAAGATGACCGGGCGCGACCTCTTGCGGTTCGGGATCATCGACGAGGTGGTCGAGGAACCCCCCGGCGGCGCCCACCGCGACCCCCGGGGGGCCGCCGTCGCCCTGAAGGGGTTCCTGACCCGGTCGCTCCGCAAGATCGCCGAGATCCCCCGCGAGGAGCTGCTGGAACACCGCTACCAGAAGTTCCGCCGCATCGGGGAGTTCTTCGAGGAGGGGCCCGAGCCGGCCGTCGCTGACCCCGAGGCCGAGCCCGACGCCGACAGGACCGAGGAGCCGGGGGGTCCCGCTCAGGCGACTCCGCCCCCCTCGGCGGTCAACGGCGCCTCCGTCCACCACCCGCCGACCTCGCCCTGAGCCGAGGTCGCACGGTCCCGGTGCGCGTCCGGTGCGCCATGCGGTGCGCGTCCGATGCGCCGGACGCGGTGCACGGAACCGAAAGCGAGGCCGAGCGTTCGGGCGATTCTGACCGTTCGTTTCGGGAAATCGCCCGGGGCCATCCCGGGGGAAGTCTCCGGTCGGCCGGACCGGCGGCCGATGATCGGCTCCCGGTCGGGCAGGGGACGCTCGCTCCGACCGGCTCGACCGGTTCTCCACAACGGGTCGGCTTCGGGGCGATCGCCGGGAGTGCTCGCCCCAAGGGCCGGTGCGCCGCTGGTGCGCCGTCGGGTGCGCCGTCGGGTGCGCCGCCGGTGCGCCGGGGAGAAATAGCGTAACTGCTTGTCAAAGAACGGATTCTGCAAGTCGACGAGGGTTCGTTTCGGGAATCGAGGGTGGAATTCGGGGGCGAGGGCGGGCAGGGGGAGGATCGTCCGACGATCTGGGGAAGCCCTCCATGTCGGGGAGCAATCGAGGCGTTACGCCGTCGTCCTTAAAGATCAGGAAAATGGGGAGGCCCAAGCACAGAAATCGGGAATTCGCCCAAGAATCGCGGAATCCGGGCGCAGGAGGCAGGATCGCCCCCCGAGGATGGAGCGTGGCGAGCGAGCGGCCAGGGAGTACGGACTCCTCCCGAAGGCTCGCCCGGCGGCACGGCCGCGGTGGGCGAGCGACGGCGATTCGAGGGAAGGCGGCGGGCGGAGGAGGGGCCGGAGCGGGATTCGGGGGCGCGGGCGGGCAGGCCACCTTCGCCCGCGAAATCGCGAACTAGAGTTCTCGAAGACCGAGGCCGAATGGCCCGGACGCGTTGCCCTTGCAGGGCCGACCCTTCGGGCCGATCTCCTGATGGCATCGGGGGATCGGTCCGCAGGGTCGGCCCTCGCGGGAGGCCCCGGACCCGGGCGATTCGGCGCGATTCCCGGTCGCCCTGGCGTGGATCATCCGATGCGGTTTTGCGCCGGACGCAGCCGGCGTCCTCGCCGGTGTGCGGGGAAAGCGGATGGGCCGAGGCGACGGGGGATCTGCGAGGCACTCGATTGGAGCCGCGGAGAGGGTGAGCGCGACGTGTCCCGGTCAGTCAGTCGGTCGGTCGACCGGCATCCCGATCGCGCTCATCCGACTGCTCGCCTCGGGCTGACTCGAGGAGGAGCGAGGGCAGGGCCGGGCGAGTCCTGGGAGCGGCGGATGCGGAGGGCGGGCGGCGTCTTCTCCTCGCAGTGCGTGCGGGGATCGGGCAGGAGAGCGCGGGCGAGGTCCCCGGGCGGGGCCGGGGCTGCACGGGCAGCACGGCGCATCTCGCGAGGGGTCTTGGAGTTGAGCACACATGGCTGAGCGTCTGAGTCGTGACCAAGAACCTGAGGTCTTTGATCGGCTGCAACGGCTCGCCCTGCACGAGCGTCGTCGCCGCTGGGACAGCACCCGCAACGCCCTGGCGGCCGGCACCGGCGACCTGGACGAGAAGGCCCAGAACCCGTCGATGCCGTCGGAGATGCTCATCGAGCGGTTCGAATGGATCGAATGCCAGATGACCATGCTGGCCAAGGAGTTGAGGCGGGTCGAGCACCGCTCGAAGATGATCGCCCTGCGGGCCAGGATCGCGGTCGTGCTCGGCCTGGTGACGGCGATCGCCTGCATGGGGCTCTGGAGCGGGACCCTGCACGCCTGGTTCATGAGCTGGCCGGAATGACCGCGTCACCGGGGGTGCAGGGCGAGGACGCGGGCCAGGCTGTCGGCCTCGACCGGCTTGGTCAGGAAGAGGTCGAAGCGGTCGTCCTGCTCCAGGGGGACCTGTCCCGGTCGCTGGCCGGGGCTGAAGCCGGTGAGCGCGACGATCAGGGGGCGCGCCGGGCCGGATGAGTCGAGGATGCGCTGGGCCACGTCCCGGCCGTTGAGGTCCGGCAGGCCGAGGTCGAGCAGGATCAGGTCGGGGCGCATGGTCTCGGCCTCGGCCAGGGCCGAGGCGCCGTCGAAGGCCACGCGGACCTCGTGCCCATCCTGTTCGAGCAGGAGGGCGAGCAGCCGGGCGGCGTCGCGCTCGTCGTCGACCACGAGGATGCGCCGGGGGGATGAGGCCGAATCCGGGCCGCCCTGGGCGGCGGGGTCGGCGGCGAGCCCTTGGCCGGTCGCGGCGGGGCGCGGGGCGATCGGCAGGCGAATGGTGAAGGTGCTCCCCTTGCCGTTGCCGTCGCTCTGGGCGGAGATGGTGCCGCCGTGGCGTTCGACCAGGTTGCGCACCAGGGCCAGGCCGATCCCGAGTCCCCGGCCGTTGTGCTCCGGGGCCTGGGCGAACAGGTCGAACAGGTGGGGGAGGAATTCGGGGGCGATGCCCGAGCCGTTGTCCCGGACCTGGATCACGGCCTGGTCCTGCGACCGATCGGCGACGACCTCGATCAGGCCGCCCGGGTCGGTGTACTTGGCCGAGTTGGTGATGAGGTTGACGATCACCTGCTCCAGGCGGGTCGGATCGGCGTCGATGGTGATCGGGTCGGCCGGGAGCGACAGGGTCAGGCGGTGCCGGGACTCGTCGACCAGGGAGCGGCTCGAGGAGACGGCCGAGGTGATGACCTCGGACAGCGAGACCAGGGAGCGCCGGATCTCCAGGTCGCCCCGGGTGACGCGGGCCACGTCGAGCATGTCGTCCATCAACCGGGTCATGGTCAGGACGCCCCGGTTGATCCCCTCGACCGCGTCGGAGAGGTCGCCCGACGAGGGCTGGCAGAGCTTGGCCAGTTGCAGGCCGACGGCGATGGTGCCGAGCGGGTTGCGCAGCTCGTGGCCGAGCACGCCGAGGAACTCGTTGAGCCGCTGGTGGGCCTGCTGCAACTGCACGGCCTGGTGGTCGACGTAGGCGACCACGGCCTGAGCGATCGCATCATCGATGTGGACACCGATGGACACAACCTGATCGAACGAGGGGTCGTGTCCGAGCGTCTGTTGCAGATGTTCGAGGATCACGATGCGGAGCAACTGGTAGTCGACCACGACATCCTGCAGCTCCCAGCCGTCTTTCCAGCGGAACCGCCCGTGCTTGTTGGCCTCGTCGAGGGGGGTGTCGTCGTCGCCGGCCAGGTCGTCGCCGAGGGCGACGAGGAACTCGGGCAGGTGGTCGCGCAGCTCCTCCCGGTGGGCGCCGGGCCGGCCGTGCCCCTGGGCGATGGCCCGCTCGGCCCAGGTGTCGAGCATCGCCTCGGCGTCTCGTCGGAGGATCGCGCCGAGATCGGCATGGGTTCGATCTCGGATCACACGCGTGGAGGGGGTCATCAAGTCACGGACCTCGTCGAGAAGGAGGGGGAATCCTCCAGGAGGCGATCAGCACAGGCACGAATGAGGACGAGCAGAACGCAGAACGTCGTGGTGTCGCGAGGATCGTCCACACGCAGATCCGAGCGACCGGAGACCGCCACAAGCCCGCGGATTTCACCGTGGCGGCACGAGGCATGGCAACGACGTATCATACCCCCATCGGTGAGCCTTTGTGAATCCCTTCTGGGCGTCTTGCGGAGCGATTGCAACGCCCTGTCGGTGGCGTATTCCCGATCGGGCGGTGCGGCCGAGGGCGGCCGTCGGGCGTTCGAAGCCGACCCCGGGCGCCTCCGGGGTTCGGCGTCGCGTCCCCGGGGGCCCGACGGGGGCCGGGGGGCCGAGGCCAGGCCCGGGGGGCGCCCCGGATCTGACGTGCCCCCCCTTCCCGACACGGGGCCGGACCTGAGAGAATGGGCGTCGAGCCGCGGCCGCCCGCGGCGCGGGGCGTCACCACGAACTCACCGCCAAGGAGTGGACCCGAACGATGACTCTGGGACGAAGGATGGCCCTGATCGGGCTGCTGACGATCATGACGACGGCTTCTCGATCCCCGGCCGACGAGGGGATGTGGGTGTTCAACAACCTGCCGCTCGACCAGTTGAAGGAGACGTACGGCTTCGAGCCGACGGAGGAGTGGATCACCCGCCTCCGGTCGTCGGCCGTGCGCTTCAACAACGGCGGCTCCGGCTCGTTCGTCTCGGCCGACGGCCTGGTGATGACCAACCACCACGTCGCCGCCGACACGCTCCAGAAGCTGAGCACGGCGGAGAACGACTACTACCGCGTCGGCTTCCTCGCCGGGTCGCGCGAGGCGGAGCTTCCCGCCCCGGACCTCGAGCTGAACGTGACGGTGGCGATCGAGGACGTCACCGACCGGGTCAATGCCGCCGTGACGGAGTCGATGTCGGACGCCGAGGCCGCCGCGGCCCGCCGATCGGCCATGGCGGGCATCGAGCAGGAGGCGTCGGAGGCGAACGGCCTGCGCAACGACGTCGTCACCCTGTACCAGGGGGGGCAGTATCATCTTTACACCTACAAGAAGTACACGGACGTCCGGCTCGTCTTCGCCCCCGAGTTCGACGCGGCCTTCTTCGGCGGGGACGAGGACAACTTCGAATACCCCCGCTACTGCCTCGACGTGGCCTTCGTCAGGGCGTACGAGGACGGCGAACCGGCCCGGCCCGGGCATTACCTGAGCTGGAGCGCGGACGGGTCGGAAGAGGGGGACCTGATCTTCGTCGCGGGGCACCCAGGCCGGACGAGCCGGTTGAACACGGTGGCGCACCTGGAATACTTCCGGGATACCGGCTTCCCGTTCCTGCTGGACCTGATCCGCAACCGCGAGGCGTCGCTCGCCGCCTTCAGCCGGCGGGGCGAGGAGGAGGCGAGGCAGGCGAAGGAAGACCTGTTCGGCTACCAGAACAGCCGCAAGGCCCGCCTGGGAGGCTACCAGGGCTTGCGCGATGAGAACTTCATGCGTCGCAAGCGGGAGGCCGAGCGGGCGCTGCGCGACCGGGTCGCCTCGGACCCGGAATCGGCCAGGGCGTACGGGGATGCCTGGGAGAAGATCGCCGCGTCCCGGGGCGTCGCGGCCGGGCACCTGGCGGCGTACAACATGCTGGAGCGGGGCCAGGCGTTCGAGTCTCGGCTCTTCCAGATCGCCCGGACCCTCGTCCGCCTGGCCGACGAGCAGGAGAAGCCGAACGAGGACCGCCTGCGCGAGTACCGCGAGACGGCCCTGCCGTCGCTGTTCCTCGGGCTCTACTCCGAGGCGCCGATCTACCCGGAATACGAGATCTTCCGGCTGAGCAACGCCCTGGAATACTGGCGCGACACCGTCGGCGCGGACGACCCGGTGGTTCGGCGCGTGCTGGGAGATCGCGAGCCGGAAGAGGTGGCGCGCGGCCTGGTCGGAGGGACCAAGCTGGGGGACGTGAAGGTCCGCAAGACAATCGCCAAGGGGGGCTCGGAGGCGATCGCCGCCGGCGACGATCCGATGCTCGCCCTGGCGGCGGCGGTCGACCCCGAGTCTCGGGCCGTGCGGAAGATCTGGGAAGACGAGGTCGAGGGGGTCGAGTCGGCCCAGTACGCCCGGATCGCCAGGGCGCTGTTCGAGAGCCTCGGCGACGCGGTCTATCCCGATGCCACCTTCACGCTCCGCCTGGCGTTCGGCACCGTGGCCGGCTGGGAAGAAGACGGGGAGACGATCCCGCCCTACACCCGGGTCGAGGGCCTGTTCGAGAAGGCCGAGGCGAAGGGGAATGTCGAGCCGTACCGCGTGCCCGAGTCGTGGGTCGAGGCGAAGGACTCGGGGCGGCTTGATCTGTCGACGCCGATGAACTTCGTCTCGACGGCCGACATCATCGGCGGCAATTCGGGCAGCCCGGTCGTCGACCGCGAGGGGAAGGTCGTCGGCCTGATCTTCGACGGGAATATCCACTCGTTGATCCTGGACTTCGGCTACGACGACACGCTCGCCCGGGCCGTCTCGGTCGATTCCCGGGCCATCGCCGAGGCGTTGAAGTCGGTCTACCAGGCCGATGCCCTGCTGAACGAACTGACCGGCGGCGAGTGATCGCCGGGCCTGGCGTTCTGGACGAGGTCCCCCTCTCCCCGCTCGCGACACGTCCGCGGGGAGAGGGAGGGGGATCTGACGCGCACGATGCCCGTAACGGGTTCATGGGGTCGAGGCAGCGCCGGGCCGGGTCGCGGCGGAGTGGCGATCGCGCCGGATCAGGAGGCCACCGAGGGCGATCAGCACCAGGCCCGAGGCGAGGAAGACGAGATCCCAGACCGACGGGCCGAGCGATTCGACCACGTGGTGAACGTGCAACAGATGATGGTCGATCACCCCCTCGACCAGATTAAAGAGGCCCCAGCCGAAGGCAAGCGACCCGAGGAAGGTGCGGGTCGACCAGGGGACCTCCGGACGTTGGCCGGCCCGCCAGAGCAGGGCGATGCCCAGTGCGGTCATCGTCCATGTCAGGGCATGGAACAATCCATCCCAGAACATATTGATTTCGGAATTGACGAGGTTCACGACGGGCCGTCGCGCCGAGAGCATGTTGTGCAGTTGAAGGATCTGGTGAAAGAGAATCCCGTCGACGAATCCGCCCATGCCGATCCCGAGCAACGTCCCCGCCGCGATCAGGGGCCTGCGGTTTCGGGCCGAGGTCATGAGCGTGCTCCCGAGGTTCGGGCGTCGTTGGCCGCCGAAGGAGAGGTCTGGGGGCCGACGTCCTGACCCTCACACGGGCCCTTGCCCCCGCCGTGAATGGCCGCGACCACCCCAAGAAAGATGGCGAAGGGGAACAGGGTGGCGACCAGGTTGGAGCCGAAGGTCTCGTCGAAAATGCCGGCCCGGACCTGCTGGCCAAGCGGTTCGTTGCAGACCGGACAGGCATGGACGGCGTTGAATGTTGCGGTGAGGGCACAGAAGACCCCGGACAGGACGATCGTTCGCATCATGATCGCGCCTCGATCAGCATTCAAACATGCGGCCGGGCGATTCCGGCCGGGTCAGACCCCGTTGGCGAGCATCATGAGTGTGCAAGTTGCGCACCGGCTTCGCGAGCCTCGCGGGACGGCAGGACAGGTCGGGCGGCGATCGCGTCTGGGGGCGATCAGGGGGGGCTGTCCGCCTGGTCCGCCGGCAAGGCGGGCGGGTCGATGGGCGGTCGGCTCGCCCGGAAGGGGCGTCTCGACTGGCAGTACTCGCGGGCGGCGGGCACGGCGATGGCTTCCAGCTCGGGGTAGCGCAGGGCGGTCAGGTGGCCGCCGAAGACGCAACCGGTGTCGATGTTGACCGATGCTCGAATCCACTCCGGCTCGGGGACGGGCGTGTGACCGTAGACGACCAGCGCTCGGCCGTGGTAGTCCCTCGCCCACTTCAGGCGTACGGGGAGGCCGTACTGATCGACCTCGCCGGTGGTCTCGCCATAGAGCGCGAAGCCGCGGACGCCCGGGGCGTCTCGGCCGTGCATCGGTTTGGGCAGGCCGGCATGGGCGACGACGAGCCGCCCGCGATCGAGCACATAATGGTGCGACATGGTGCCGAAGAAGTCGGTCAGGGCGTCGACGGTCGTCTCCCGAATCCCCCAGGGAAGCAGCTCGATCTCGGCCAGGGTCTGCTCCAGGCCGTGGGCGACCCGGACGTTCCGGCCGCGGAGCTTGCGCAAAAGCTTGTCGTCGTGATTGCCCACCACGCAGAGGCCCGACCCGTGGGCGACCATGTTCCGGACGATCCGGACCGTGTCCAGGATGCGGGGCCCGCGATCGACCAGGTCGCCCACGAAGGCGGCGACCCGACCCTCCGGGTGGGCGTAGACGGGGCCGGGCCAGGCCGGTTCGCTCGATTGCGAGGCGGCCTCGTAGCCGAGCCGGTCGAGCAGTTGCTCCAGCTCGTCGGCGCAGCCGTGCACGTCGCCGATCAGGTCGAACGGCCCCCGATCGCCCCGGCGGTCGCTGGGCAGGGGGACCCGGTTGATGGCCACGGACTCAATGTCGTGAGCGCTCGAGAACGTGACGATGCGGTCGAACCCCTCGCGAGGGAGGTCGGCGATCGACCGCGAGAGCTGCGAGCGGTGGCGGTGGACGACATCCGCCTCGATCCGCCGATCGGTCCGCGCCTGGGCGCGATCGAGCAGGAGGGACTCGGGCAGGTCGAAGACCAGGGCGATCGGCTCGACGTGATGGATCCGGGCCAGGCGGACCAGGGCCGACCGGGTCGACGCGCGGACGTTCGTGGCGTCGACGACGGTCAGCCGCCCCCGGGCCAGGCGGCGGTCGACGATCAGGTGGAGCAGGTCGAAGGCGTCGGCCGTGGCGAGTTGGTTGTTCGGGTCGTCGGAGACGATCGCCCGGCACTCGTCGGACGAGACGATCTCGGTCGGCCGGAAGTGGCGGCGGGCGAAGGTGCTCTTGCCCGAGCCGGTCGGGCCGACCAGGACGACGAGGCAACGTCTCGGAATCGTCAGGATCACGGCAACGTCCTGCTCAAATCGACGCATGATCGGCCCGGCTCGGCGCTTGACGAGGCCGCGCCGGGAGGTTCTCATGAAGGCTTCGGACCCTCCCATTGTTTCGCGGAAGCTCTCTGGAGTCCAACACGATGCGATCGTTCCAGCGCCGAGATTTCCTCCAGGCGTCGGCCGCCAGCCTGGCCGCCCTGACCGCCTCGAACGCCTCACGAGCCTCGGCCGAGCCCCGCACGGCCCCTCGGCGCACCAGCGCGAACGACTCGCTGAACGTCGCCGTCGTGGGGGTCCGGGGCCGGGGGATGGACCACGTCCGGGGGTTCCTGAACCTGAAGGACGACGGCGTGCGCGTGACGACCGTCTGCGACGTCGACGAGAACGTCGTCGGCAACGCGATGAAGGCGATCGAGACGGCCAGCGGGTCGGCCCCGTCGCTGGTGAAGGACGTCCGCGAGGTGCTCGACGACCCGGCGATCGACATCATCTCCGTCGCCACGCCGAACCACTGGCACAGCCTCATGGGCATCTGGGCCTGCCAGGCCGGCAAGGATGCTTATGTCGAGAAGCCGGTCAGCCACAATGTGTATGAGGGCCGGAAGCTGGTCGAGGCGGCCCGGAAGTACGACCGGATCGTCCAGTGCGGGACCCAGTGCCGCAGCCACAAGGGGATCCAGGACGCGATGCAGTTCCTCCGCGACGGGGGGATCGGCAAGGTCTACATGGCCAAGGGGCTCTGCTACAAGCCCCGCGGGTCGATCGGCCACGGCTCGCTGCAGCCGGTGCCGGAAGGGCTCGACTACGACCTCTGGACCGGCCCGGCCGAGTTCCACAAGCCCGGCGACCCGAGCGTCTACAACCCGAACATCCTGCACTACAACTGGCACTGGGTCTGGAACACCGGCAACGGCGATCTGGGCAACCAGGGGATCCACCAGATGGACCTGGCCCGCTGGGGGATCGGCAAGAACGAGTTCCCGAGGACCGTCATGTCGGCCGGCGGGCGCTACGGGTACGAGGACGACGGCGAGACGGCCAACACCCAGACCGTCAACTTCGAGTATGACGACGTCTTGCTGCAATTCGAGGTGCGCGGCCTGCCCACCAACGACGAGCAGGGTGTGAAGGTCGGCGACATCTTCTACGGCACCGAGGGGATCCTGACCCTCGACAGCTACACCACCTGGCAGACCTTCTTCGGCCACAAGATGGAGCCGGGCCCGAAGGGCACGGGCGGCGGCGACCACTACGCCAACTTCATCGAGGCCGTCCGCACCCGAGACCGCTCGATCCTGAACGCCGAGATCGAGGAAGGCCACCTGTCGAGCGCCTTCTGCCACCTGGGCAACATCGCCCTAAGGCTGGGCCGGAAGCTGCACATCGACGTCGAGAACGAGGCGTTCCTCGACGATCCCGAGGCCAACGCGATGCTGACGCGCGAGTACCGCGCACCGTACGTCGTGCCCGATCAGGTCTGATCGACCGACGGTTCCGATCGCGGAGTCAAACAACGGGATTTCAGGTCATGATGGCCTGAAATCCCGTTTGTGTTGTCCGGCTAGCCGACCTTGGGGAGCATCCGGCGGACGACCGACGGCACGATCGGCACATGACGGGCCACCCGCCGAAGTTGTCGGGCGACGGTCAGGCTGGTGGCGCCCAGGTCCTCGTAGCGAGAAAGCCGAGCAAGGGCCTCGTCTCGCTCACGACGCAGAACGTCAAGCTGTTGCAAGTGCTCAAACGGAACATAATCGTCGAGCACATTAACCGGTGCTTGAAAGTGTGAAAGCCAGTTGCGATCTTCAAGGCGGACATAGTAACGATTCAGGCCGTCGAAGGCGGCGGGGAGGTAGTCGGCGGCCAGGAGGATCGGCTCCCAGGTCTCGGGCCGGATGGTGGCCTCGATCACGAGGACCCGAGGACGCCACCGGCGCCAGTCGGCCCCCCGGATGACGGCGAGTTCATGCCCCTCGACGTCGATCTTGAGGAAGTCGATGGTCCGGTCGCCCACGTGACGCTCGCAGAGGGTCGCGAGGGTGATGACCTCCACCATCCGTTCGACATACGAGTAACCGTGCAACTTCAGTCCGGCGGCGAAGTTCACGTCGAGCGTGGACATGCCGAGCGAGTCGCTCGGCTCGTGCAGGGTCATCGTCCCCTCGTGATCGGAGATGGCGAGGGAGAGGTTCACGTCGTTCGGGCGCTCGGCCCGGAGCATCTCCCAGACCCGCGCGACCGGCTCGACGTTGACCCCCGTCCAGCCGCGATCGGAGAAATGCCGGGTGACCGAATGCAAGGTGGGGTGATTGGCCCCCACATCGACATAAAAGCCCCGGTCAGTGTCGGGGAAGACGCGACGGAGGAGGACGTCTTCCGCATTTTGCGCGTAGGAGATCATGGGCATGGGACGCGCTCGGGGGTTGAGGACCGGGGCGGGGCAGCGGTGACGGAATCGGTTCGGGAGGGACCGCGCGGCGGCGATCCCCGGAGGGGCTCACTCCAGGCCCAGGCGTGACGCCGCGCCCAGGCCGAGCGGAGCAGCTCCCACTTCCGCTCGGCGAGTGCGTCCCAATCGAACACGGCCCGGAGTCGCGGCCGATCCGAGCATGCCCGGGCGATGCTCGTGGCAGGCTGACTCAGGAGCCGATCCACGACCTGCAAGGTCCCCTCGTGGTCGTCGAGCGGGCAGAAATGCGCCCCGGGGCAGTCGGCGAAGAGGCTCTCGGTCGTCTCCAGGCGGCCCAGGAGCACGGGGGTCCCGCTGGCGAGGGCTTCGAGGATGGGCAGGCCGAACGCCTCCACATCGGACAGCAAAAGGAGTGCGCGGCTCGACCGATACGCGGCCCGCAACTCCGCCTCGCCGACATAACCCTTCAGCTCGACGAACGGGCGCAGGGCAGGCGGGATGCGGTCGGCCGACGCCTCGCTCCGATTGCCGATCACGACGAGCCGGTATTCGGGCCAGCGGGCCAGGACGTGCTCGAACACCCGGATGACGCGATCGAAGCGTTTCCGGATCTCCGCCAGATCCCCGACGAAGAGCAGTTGCGGGGGGCGATCCGTCGGCCCGGGCCCGAACGCCTCGAAGTCGCAGCCGAGCGGCACGGCCACGGCATTGACCTGTCCGGGGGCGATGCGCCGCAAGGCCCGGCATTCGGCGGGCGAATCGGCCAGCACCAGGTCGGCCCGCTCGATCACGCGGCGGTGGGTGGCGGCGACGTTCGCTTCTTGCTCGGGGGTCATGGGGACCGTCCAGAGCGGCTGATCGTGGGGCGTGTAGCAGAGCGTCGTCCGGTCGTCGAGGTGTTCCAGGACCGCTCGGCCGGTCGCGGCGTTGGCGAAGCCGATCAGTTCGACGGCGTCCCATCGCGAGGATCGGATCACTTCAGGCAAGCACTCGTTAACCGGTTCGACGCAATCCGGTTCGAACCGGTGGGGACCGATCAGCAGGGGGATGTCCAGCGGGGCGGCGAACTCCCAGACGCGGCGCAGGGACCGGGGGTCGCGGTCATCCATCGCGAAGGCGAACTCCACCCGATCATGCAGCCGCCTCGCCAGCTCGAAAATCGCCCGGCCGATGCCGGAGTACATCTGGTTCGTGGTGGGGATGGCGATGAGGACCCGGAGGCGATCACGAGGCACCGGCCCTCGGCCCGTGCAGATGGCCGCGGCCTCGTTGGGCCCTGCGGGACGGACCGCGTCACCGGGCGACTGCGCACCAGACAAGAGCAAGGGCTGAGCCATGGTCGGACGGCCGGGGATCAAGAAGTGATTCGGTTCATCACACGAGCCGGAGCTCACGCCAGGTCACGATCATCGCCCGATGCGGGGACCGTGTCACGCGACGCCGGGTGCCCGCTGACGGAGCCGACATGGGGCGAGGGGTGTCCCGTGGCCGGGTCGATGCGACAACCGGGCGCGGCGACCGCTCGTCGCGGGTGGTCCGGGCATCCCTCCCGGGCGAGATGGTCCTCGATGGTTGCCAGTCGACGAGACATGGCAACCGCGTCCCAGCGAAACGCATCGGACGTCGCCGAGCGTCGGCTCAGGGCCTCGACCTGGGCGTGCAGGTGGTCGATCTGCCCCTGGAGGTCGCGATACAAGGCCTCCTGGTGGAAGAACATGGGGCGAAGGAGCCTGCGCACCAGGCGACGGGCCAGGCCGAGCACGCGCTTCGGTCCCTTCGCATCGGTGATGCCCGCGTTGTAAAAGGCGAAGTCTCGCACGGGGGATCGGGCCTCCTGGGCGGGGACCATGGGAAGACTGGGAATGCGACACGCCTCGCGAAACGGCGGAGGGACTGGTCGACCACCTACGCCGCCTCGGCCACCAGCGACTCCGCCAGCCCCTCGGCAAGCCGAGCGAGCCGAACGGCGTCAGCCGGGCTGCCGGGAGTCGACACGGGGGCCGCATGGGTGGCATCGGTGAGCAATTGCTCAAGGCGGGGCGCCAGGACATCGACATGGAAATCACGCCAGGTCGAGGCCCGGGCACGCTCGGCGACGGCCTCGGCATCGATCCGTCGCTCCAGCACGTCGAGGAACACCCGGGCGATCGCGGGTGCGGTCGGTGCGACCTTCAGGCAGTGGACCCCGTGAACCAGCCACTCGGCCAGGCCGCAGCTCTGCGAGATCACCGGCAGGCAACCCCCGTGGGCCGCGGCCTCGATCGGCCCGATGCCGAACGGTTCCCGCTCCCAGGTGGGGAAGGCGAACATCTCGTAGTCGCGGTATCGACGGATCAGCGATTGATGGTCGAGCGGACCGAGGAACCGGACGCGGTCATCGACACCATGTTGCTGCACCAGGGCGGGGTAGTGGTTCTCATCGACGTCGGCGATGGCCCCGATCAGATCCAGCTCGACCGACCAGCCTTGCTCGCGGACGAGGCCGACCGCCTCGATCAACAGGTCGATCCCCTTGTAGGGGGTCAAGCGTCCTGCCGACACCACCTTGAGCGGGCCGTTCCGCACCGATCGGCGGGGGAGGGGGGCGGCTTGGCCGTCGATCCAGTAGGGGAGCAGTTCCACCCGGCCGTTGAGCGGCACCCCCTGGCCTTCGATCTCGGCGACCAGCCGGGAGCTGACGGCGAGGAACGTCCCCCGCATCTCGGCCCCGAAGCGATCGGCCAGCGCGGGAACCACCTTGCCCCAGACCGAGCAGCAGTACGACGGCACCGAGTCGCCCAGTTGCCAGGCCCAGGGCACCCCCAGGTGGTTGAGCGCGGCCATCAGTCCGAGCCCGCCCAGGCCCGTCAGATTATGAACATAGGCGACATCGGGCCGAAAGCGGGCGACGGTCTCGGCCAGCACCTGAACGTTGGCGGCGTTGATCAGCCGCGACTGCACGTCCATCACCCGCTGGACCACGGCGGGCCGGCGGTTCATGGCGTGCTGGTTCCAGATGTCGGTGATCGCGAACGCCCGGCGGACGCCCTCCTGCGGCTCGACATACGAGCGGCCCGCCGCGGTGAGGACGAGCACCTCATGGCCGAGGCGCCGCAGGGCCTCGACGGCCTGGGCACAGGCGACCTCGTAACCGCCGACGACCTCGGGAGGGTAGAAGTTCGAAAGGACGAGGATCTTCATGACACCCGCTCCTCCCGCGATGCCTGGGGCGTGAGCAGTTCGTCGTACAGGGCGGCGAGCTTGGCGCCGGCGACGGTGAGATCGAAGGCCCGAAGGACCTCGCGCCGGGCCTCCTGGCCCACCTGGGCGACCGTCTCCGGCTCGTTCGCCAGGCGGCGGAGCAGGGCGGTCAGCTCGTCGGGGGTGTCGAACAGATAGCCGCTCTGATAGGGCTTGATGAATTCGGGCATGGCCGCCACGCGGGAGGCGACGGGCACGGCCTCGCAGCTCATGGCCTCCAGCAGGGTCAAGCCCATCAGCTCGGGGGCCCGGTAGCGGCGGTTGTAGCAATCGACGTAGACCGACGGGAGGACGTTGCACCAGGCCCTCGCGTACAGGTCTCGGACGGCGGCATCGTCGGCGTCGGTGACGAAGGTCACGTCCTTGCCGGCGGACAGGCGGCGGAGCAGGGCGAAGTAGTCGGGGTCGTACGGCCGCCCGCAGACGGTCAGGGGAAGCTCGGGGGGCAGGGCGGCGATCAGGCGGTCGATCCCCTTGTGGGCGAGCAATCGGCCGACGTACAGGACCCGGTCGCGCGGGGGGCGCGGCTCGGGGGGGGCGAATCGGGCCGCATCCACGCCGCCCCGGATCACGACCACGGGGGTCGGCGTGCGGAAGAGCGAGGCCCCGAACGAGGAATAGGCGACGATCCGATCGGCCAGCTCCAGGCTGCCGAGCGACGCGCCGAGCCAGCTCGAATGGCCGCCGTGGTCGGAGGCGCAGGTGGGCTTGCGCTGCTGCCGTGCGGAGAGGAGGCCGAACTCGCCGGAGCGGCTGAAGGCCATGTGGACATGAACGAGGTCCGCCTCGGCGATCGCGGCCGGCAGGTCCCACGAGACGGCGTCGAGCGGGTTGTCGGGGCGCCGGGCGACCGGGAGCACGCGGAGGCTCACGCCGGGGCGGAGCTCGCGACGGGCCGGGGCCACTCCGTAGGAGATGAGGTCAACCTCGTAGCGCCCGCCGGTGGCTTCCACCAGTCCGGCGGCCATGTTGGTCGCGTAGCGCTCGCCGCCGCCGAGGCACGAGGCCTCATCGAAGTAGAGCGGCGTCAGGAAGGCGACCTTCCGTGTCGCGTGGGCCATCGCGCGGCGGTCCCTCTGCGCGGTGGGGGTGGATTCAAGAGTCGTTCCGGGACGATCCGGGGCGGTGGCGGCGAGCGGCTCGGGCTCGCCGCGCAGGAGAGCCCGGAAGGCTAGCCGACCGTCGAGGGGGTTCTATCCGGATCGGTCGAGTCGGTCAAGCCGGATCGCTGGGCGTCCTCGGGTCCGGGGTCGCCGCCGTTCGCCCCCACCTCGGGGGCGGTGGAGAACTGGCGGACCTTCTCCATCTCGCAGAGCCGCTGCACGATGTCCATGTGGACCTTCAGGGGGGATTGCGAGGCATTGATCTCGTAGATGATCGACGGGTCGTAGAACTGGAGGGTCTTGAAGGTCTCGTCGTGGTAGACCTGGAGCCGGCGCTGCACGACCTCCTCGTTGATGTCGTCGAGCCGGTTCTCGCGGAGGGCCCGGGCGGCGAGGCGGTCCCTGGCCTTGTCGATGTCGGAGATCATCAGGTGGAAGATCTGGATGACGTCGAGGACGTCGTCGAGCATCCCGGCCTGCTCGAAGTTGCGCGGCAGGCCGTCGAGGACCAGGGTGGTGCAGCCGGGGGTGACTTCCTCCTGGAGCAGGAGAATCTGGAGGTGACGTTTCCAGATGCGGATGGTCAAATCGTCTGGCACGAGCAATCCGCGAGAGGTGTAGGACACGACCTCTCGGCCCAGGTCGCCGTGCTTCGGGAGTTTCCGGAACAGGTCGCCGCTGGAAATATGCACGACCCCGGGCAGGTGGCCGAGCACGACGCCTTGCGTTCCCTTGCCGCTGCCCGGCATGCCGAAGAGGAGGATGGTCCGGAACTTGTCGGGCAGGGCCATGAGACGACCTCAAGCGATCGGGAACGCGGCGGGCGAGGGAAGGGATCGGCAAGGCGTCGAAGCCCATCGTGCGTGCCACACGCCCGACGAGGAACCCCGGATGCGCGAGGCCGGGGTTCTGGCCGTCGTCGGGTGCTCGCCGACCCGGGGAAAATTCACCTCAAAGTTTACACCATCTGACCGAGAAACCCAACCGTCATGACCACCGGTTCCCCCTCGATGCCTGCCACGCGGATCTTGCTGCTTCGCCACGCGATGACCGCCGCCCCCGACCGGTTCCACGGGGCCGAGTCCGACATCGGCCTCGGCCCTCAGGGGTTCGAACAGGCCCGGGCCGCCGCCGAGGCCATCGCCCGGTTGCGGCCCGACGCGGTGTACAGCTCGGGCATGACGCGGGCCCGCGAGACGGCCGGGCCGATCGCCCGGTCGTGCGGGGTGACGCTGGGGATCGTCCCCGAGCTTCACGAACGACGGATGGGCTCGATGTCGAACGCGACGATCGCCGAGGTCCGCGCCGAGGTCGATACGTTCATCAAACGATGGGGCGAGGGGGACCTGGATGCCGCCCACCCCGGGGGCGAATCGTACCGGGAGCTGCGCGATCGGGTGGTGCCGCCGTTCCGGGAGTTGGCCGATCGGCACCGGGGCGAGACGGTCGTCGTCGTGCTGCATGGCGTGGTGATTCGCGTGCTGATTACCTCACTGTTTGAAGCATTTTCCCCGGCCGACTATCACCGCATCGCGATCCGTCACGTCGCGGTGAACGACCTCCGCCATGATGACCGGGGGTGGACGATCGCCGCATTGGATCGCGAAGCTGGGGCACTCGAGAACCCCGGTCGGCGGTGATTCCGGTTGCGCGGCCGGAGGTGCGAGCCGCGCGACGGCGATCGCCCGATCGATTCAGCGACCGGCGGCCTTGTCGATGTCGTCCCAGCTCAGGTTCGAGAAGAGTTCCCTGGCCGACTCGCCGACGAGCTTGCTGCTCTCGACCAGAGGCTTCGTGGCCGCATCCGGAGCAGGGGCCTGGGCGACCGGAACCGAGGCCAGCATGGCATCCAACTGCCGGTAAATTTCCTTCTGCCGATCCGTCTTGGCCCGCCCGAAGCGCAGGTTGTAGGCGTGCATGAACCCGACCAGGTCAACCATCGACCCGTGCTCATACGACTGGATCATCCGGTAAACGGCCCCGCCTTCGGGGTCGTCGAGCAAGCGGATCATGCCGGCGAGGGTCCGGAGGAACTGGTCGGCGTCGTCGGCGCCGACCACGGGGAAGCCTTTCTGTTCCCCCTTGAGCACGGACCGGAGCGCGTTCAGGGCGTCGTCGAGTTCCGATCGGGTCGCGTCGGAGAGGGAGCCGGAGAGGTCCTCGGCCAGGGCGGCGGTGATGGCCTTCGAGAACGCCCGGCGCGGCTCATCGAACTCCTCCTGACGCAGGAGCGGGGGCCAGCCGTCCTCCTGGGTCAGCACGGCCAGGCAGGCGGTGATCGGTTCCGAGGCGTTTTCGAAAGGAATGTCGCGCAGGACTTCGGCCTCGAGTGGGATGGAGGCCAGGGCGTCGTGCGTGCCATCGGCCGGGAAATCAAGGATACGATCGACGGCTTGATTGAGCAGGATGCCGGCCTCGACCATCCCCTCGCGGGTCAGGATCGCGGTCTCCACGGCCTGGCGATCGCGCCGCTGGGCGTCTCGAGTCTCCTGGGCCTTGCGGGCCTCGGAGATCGCCTGGTTCCACTTGGCGTACGCCTCGGCCCGGAGCTTGCTCGCCTCGGCCGCCTTGACCTGATAATCGGCCTGAGCCCGCATGTAGTAGCCGCTTCCCCGAAGATAATCGGCCCCTGGGTCCCGTCCTCCCGTGCCGAAACCGCCCCAACCGCCGCGCATCATGGCGCCGGGATAGAGCTGGGCAGCCACCGGGCTGGAACACAGGACCACGAGCGCCAGGGCGCCGAAACCTCTCACGAGCGACATGCTTGCTCTCCTCTGGGATCACGCCATCGGGATTCTTTGCCAAGCGTCTCCTGACGAGGAACGCTCCCACTGGACCTTAAGTCATGATCGGGACGCTGTGGTCATTTTCGCAAGGTGGTGGCAGAGATGTCGGCCGAGACGGACTGTCCGGAAGACGGTGCCGCTCGCCCCAGTTCCAGGCGAGCACCGAGGCAAGCCGCGCGGACCGGGCGATCGCATCAAGGTCGATCAAATGGACGCCGTCGCGCGGGGTATGCAGTGATGCCGACGTGCCGACCACATCGCCGAGCAGGCTCACGGCCTCCAGCCCGGCGGCGGCGAACGGCTCGTGGTCCATGCCCGCGCCCAGGATGCGGAAGCGGGCGGTGGGGATGGCCTCGGCCCCGGCCACGGACTCGGCCAGCGCGACGGCCCCGGGCGATCCGGCGAGCCAGACGCGGGCACCCGCCCCGAGGCTTTCAAGGTTGATGAGCAGGGTCGGGCGCTCGCGGAGCCACCACTCATAACGCTGGAGGAAGGCCCTGGCGCCGTCGAGGCCGACCTCCTCGGCCCCCGTGGCCAGGAAGACGGCATCGACCGGCGCATCGGGCCTGGGACGCCACGATCGGGCCAGCTCCAGCAAGACGGCCAGTCCCGAGCCGTTGTCGAGGGCCCCGGGGCTGCGGTTGCCCGAGGCGTTGCACATCAAGGCGAGGAGACAGGCGTCGATCAAGGTCGCCATCACCGCCAGCGGAACGACACCGACCGCGACGCCCGGCATCATGCTCCCGATCGACACCGCCACCAGCATCGCACAGCCGGCCGTCACCGCCACGACCAGGGCGACCCGCAGGCCGGTCGGCAATCGCTGCGACTTCGAATCGTAGTGCGCCAGGAAGACCACCCGGGCGGGAGGGGCCTCGGCCTCGTCGTCCCGAGGCGGCCAGGCGACCAGGTTGTTTGACCAGACACGAGCCCGGAGCCGGTCGGCCAGCGACCGGGTCACGAGCCAGGGGGCGTTGACCAGGTATCCGGCCCCCAGGGCTGCCAGCGTCAGGATAACGGGCGCGTGCATGGCACCCACCGCGCCGATCGTCACCAGGACCGACGCCCCGAGGAAGGCCAGCAGACTGCCGAACCTGCGGGCAGTCGTGCCGACCGGAAAGCGCTCTCGGACGACCGCGCGGCCCGATCGGGCCAACGCTCGCTCGACCAGACGCGCGGCCAGACGTTCTCCGGGCGAACCCACCGCGCGAGGAAACGCGAGCCGATGAATCAGCCGAAGTGCACGATCGGGACGGAAGGGGCACGGCATGGCCTCGCCCGTCACCGTGAGATCAGGATCGGGATGGGGTGGAGGAGTCGTCACCAACGGCCAGCGAGTTCGAGTGGAGTTCATGATGAATCATGCCATGTCGATCCGACCCGGGCAACTCCGGATCGGATCGACATGGCGACGACCCACGACTTCAAGCCGACACGGCCCTGCAATCAATACGCCTTGTCCACCTGCACGCCCTTGCCTCCCCCTTCCTGGAATCGCTGTTCGAGGCGTTCCATCTGGCGGAGCTGGTTCGAGCGGTTCTGCAGTCGGAGGTTCTCTTCGAGCGACGCCTCCGCGGGGGCCGAGGGCTCGGAGGACGGGACGGGCGGCGATTCAGGAACCCCCACCGGAGAAGCCCCTCGATAGAAGGCGTACTGATCGCCGTTGCGGCGGGCGACCGCCGTGACCTGGCCACGCACCCCTTCGGCCACGAAGACCCCACGCAGGTCGGTCTCTCCGCTGAAGAACCGCTCATTCCCCGACCCGATCACGCGGACCTGGACGCCCGGCAAGAACTCGCCGGTCTCGGCGAGTCGGACGGTCACGCGGACCCGCCCGGCGGCGGTCTCTTCCAGGACGTCCAGCTCGAGGGGACTCACCAGGGCGATCCCCGAGGCATAGCGATCGTCCCCCCGGATCATCACCAGATACGCACCCTCCGACTCGACCGGCAGGGGGATCTCCGTCGCGTGTGCGTCGAAGTCGATCCCCTCCGAGAGGGGCACGGTCGTCTCGACCAGGGGGGTGATCCCCGCCAGGTCGATGCCGGCGATGCCGTCGAGGCTGCGGCGGGTCAGGTACAGCCGCATCAGGTCGACCGGGTAGACCGTGACCGCGGCCTCCTCGATGTTGCGCGACCGGAGCGAGACCGAAGGCCCGTCGGCCGGGTTGTCGTCCTCATCGAGGAAGGCCCGGACGACCCCATCGCCGCCGGCGGCGACCTCGGGGGCCGGGGCCGGGTGGATCTCGGTGATCTCGGGCAGTTCCAGCTCCTCCCGGGTCAGTTGCTGGATGGCCCCCGCGGCGTCGGTGAAGCGGTCGGCGACCTGCTCGTAGAACGAGACGGCCTTCGAGGCGTCGCGACGGGCGTGGAAAATCTGGCCGAGGATGTAGATCGCCTGCCACTTGTTCGGGCTCGGGACCTCGGCCCCGCGGTCGTCGCGGTAGGTGGCGGCGGCGATCGTCTCGGCCACGGCGATGGCGCGGTCATACTGACCGAGGCGGAAGCGGCCGAGCGCCTCGGAGTAGCGGAAGCTATCGAGATAGGTGCTCTCCCGGAAGCGATCGGCGAACCGCTCGGCCAGCCGCACCACGGTCTCATGATCGTTCAGGTCGAGGTACGTGTTGACCAGGGCCAGGCTCGCCTCGTCGGCCATCGGGCTGTCGGGCGACTGGGCGAGGAAGGTCCGCACCAGCCGGATCGACTGCAGGAGCAACTGCGGCGGGGCCACCTCGGCGTCGAGCAGGGTCTGCCGGAGGCCCGGATCCTCGCCCGCCTGGCCCGCAAGGCCCGCAAGGACCTGTGAAAGCGCGAAGAAGTCGCTCTCGATCGAGGCGGTTTCCGGCGAGGTCCGCCAGAGGTCGAGCAGGTACGCCACCGCTTCGAGCGGGCGGTCTCGCTGGCGAAGGACCTCTCCCACGCGGGCGTCTTCGAGGTAACTCGCCTCGGCCGTGGCCCGCCAGACGAGATAGGCCCGTTCCGATTCGCCGATCGCCGCGTAGGAGCGGCCGACGGCGGCGATCTCCTCAAACGGGATCACGATGTCGGGGGCCTTCTCGCGGAGGATCTCGAAGAACTGGACGATCGGCCGGGGTTGGTCGAGCCGGATGTGCGCGGTCAGGAGCATCCGGGCCGCCTCCCGGGCGACGTCGTCCCGCAGCGTGTAGCCGGACCAGAGCGCCCCGAGGGCCTCGGCCGCCTCGGCGAACCGATCCGCCTGGAAGAGGGCCGACCCCCGGGCGAACAGCTCGTCCGGGGTCGGCCGATAAGGGTCGGTCGAGGACCGGCCGGGTTCGAGCACGGTGACGTTCATCGGCGCGCCCAGGTGGGCCCGCCCCGGATCGTAGGCGCTCCGGATCGACGGCGGCAGGGCTCGGAACGTCCCCGAGAGGTTGCCGAAGACGTCATACGTCGTCGTCCCCGGGTACTGGTCGGGGGCGAAGAAGAGGGTCAACAGGCCGTCGTTCACCTCATAATGCGAGGCACTCGTCTGGATCGAGTCTTCGACCAGCATCACGCCGGCCGGCAGGGGTTCCTCGATGACGAGGAACTCGCGCTCCCAGGTCGGCTGGCCCGACGGGGTGTACCGGCTCGCCGACAGCTCGACCCGGGCCCGGCCGCCCAGGGCGACCTGAGAGACCTCGTTGCGGAAGGTCTGCGGGTTCACCGCGACCGAGAAGCCGGTGGGCAGCGGCTTCCCTTCGAACTCCGGGGCCGCGGCCAGCATCACCCGGCGATCGATCGTGAAGGAACGGTTGTGCCGATCTTGATCCGGCCCGAACTCCCGGGTGAATCCGGTCAGCGTGACGGCATAGCCGAAGGTCCCGCGCCCCTCCAGGTCGAATCGGACGCGGTTCCGCCCGGCGGGGTCGATCGCCTTGCGGGGCACGCGGATCGCCTGGCCTTCGGATCGCCCGGAGACCTCGACGCGGTGGACCTCCTCGTCGTTGACGGTGATGACCAGCCGGTAATTGTCTGCCGCGGCGTCGGCCTCGCCGAAGGCGCGGCTCAGCGCGGCGATCGCCGGCCCTTTCGCCTTGTACGGGTTCCAGCCGAACCCGACCCGCTGCGCCAGGAGCCAGGCGGCGGCCTGGTCGCCCTCGGGGGCCGTCGGTCGCACGCGGGCATAGGCCAGCGCGGCCAGTGCCGTGACCTCGGTCGTGGACTGGTGGAAGGGGTGGCGGGTGTCGGCCTCCCAGTAGCGTTGCAGGGGGGCGCCCGGCTCGGGCGCGGTCGTCTTCGACCGGGGGCCGAGCACGCCGAGCACCTCGGAGGCGAGGCTCGACCGATCGAGGTTTGCAAACGTCAGCGCCAGGAACGCCAGCGCACTATTGGAGAGATCCTGGCGGTCGCGGTTCAGGCGGTTCGCCTGCTCGAATCCGCCTCGGCCCCGGGTGCTGAGGGCGTGGAGCAGGGCGGCCCGCGTCTCGCGGTCCCCCGCGTCGAGCTGGGCGAACTGCTGTTCCAGCCAGCCGACCGCGCGATCGGCGACCGAGCGATCGCTGAGCAACCCCACCGAATCGGCCGCCGCCAGCGCCCAGAGCACAGAGCTTGACGTGAGCCGGTCGCTCGCCCCGGGCGATTCCGGCCGAGACGGCACCCACGGCCAGCCGCCGTCCTCGTTCTGCAACCCGACCAGCTCGGCCACCAGCCCCCGGATGCGGGCGGTCAGCCGAGCGGCCTCGGGGGCCTCCGACCCGCCCACCTTGCGGAGATAGACGAGCGCCTCGGTCGCGGCCAGGAGGTCCGACGCGCGATCGGCCACCGAGTGCGACGGAGGCAGGCAGATGCGGGCCAGGTCGCTGTCGAGGCGGCCGGAACGGAGCCAGAACTGCTGGCCGAGGGCCACTTCGATCAGCATCCGCTGCACCGACGGCGAGAGCGTGATGAGCATCTCGGGGGCGTCGTAGCGCCGCCCTTTCGGCAGTTCGAGGAAGACGGTGGCATCGTTGCGGCTCGATCCCGAGGCCGAGGCGATCGCCTGCACGCCCCAGGGGCGGACGGGGACGGTGGTCGCGATCTCGTCGGCCCGGTCGCCCGCCCGGGCGGTCAGGGTCAACTCGATCGAGGTCGCGTCGGGGATCGGGAGCGGGTCGAACAGGACCTCGGTCACGCCGTCGCCGTCGACCTCGATCGCCTTCGGGTCGAGGCGTTCCTGCCCGGTCGCGTACGAGGCGAGCCGCAGCTCGACCCGGCCCTTCACCCCGGTGTGATGCACCCGGGCGAGGAACCGGGGCTGGTCCCCCTCGGTCAGGATGCTCGGCACGCCCAGCTCGACGAAGAAATCCTGGGCCACCTGCACCTCGGCCGTGGTTTGCCCGGCGAGGGTGTCGGCGCCGGTCACACCCCGCGCCGAGAACTCATAGCGCGAGAGGGCCGTCGGCGCGGTCAGGGTCACGCGTGCCGTGCCGTCCTCGCCGGTGACGATGCTCGGGTTCCAGTAGGCCGTCTCGACGAACTGCTGGCGGGTGACCGGCTCAACCCCTTCGAGGCGCCCCGCCCCTCGACTCTCAACCATGTCTCGGAAGAAGAATTCCGACTTGGCGCGGGCAGGGGCGTTGAGCGCCCTGGTTCGCCCCATTACCGTTCCCTCAGCGTCCATCGCGGGAGTTTGGGCCTCCCCCAGGGCCGCACCGACGGAAAGCTGGGACATCTCAGCACTTTCGGATGCAGGGGCCGGGGCGGCGAACATCCCGTCCCGACCACCCGGCATGCCTCCCATTCCCCCCATGCCTCCCATACCTTCCATGCCCATCATCTGGCCTGCCTGCGAGCGGGCGGCATCGGCCTCGCGATCGGCAAGGGCGGCCAGTTCCTGCCGCTGCTGTTCTTCGAGCAGGGCGTCGGCGATCGGCTCGGTCGGCGGGGCGTAGCGGAAGGTGTTGGTCGCCTCGGTCGCAAACGCCCCGGTGCGCACCTGGTCGTAGAAGAAGGGGCCGATCGGCGGATGAGGGTCCTCAAACAGGCTCAGTAAAGCCCGATCGACGAGCGCGAGCGACAGCTCCGCCTTCACGGGATTGCCGAGCTGGTCGGTCGCGGTGACGACGACCTCCAGGTCCTCGCCCGGCCCGACCCGATCCTTCGCCGGTTCGACCGTCACGCGCAAATCCCGCTGCAGGGTGATCTCGGCCTGCGCCTTGTGGAAGGCCGAATCGGCCATGCGGGCCGCGGCCAGGGTGACGTTCGGGAACTGGGCGTCGTTCGCGTCCCAGGCGACGGTGTTTTCCCCGTCGTTCAGGGTGACGATCCGGTAGTCGAGGATCCGGTCGGCCTCCCAGGTCACCAGCGCCGGGCCGGTGCCCGATCGGTTGTACACATTGACCTCGGCCCGCTCGCCCACCTTGAAGGCGAGGCGATCGGCCAGGATGCGCAACTTCTCGGCGTCTTCCGAGCCGGAGATCGTGAGGGATCGCTCGGCGACGATCGGGTTGCCGAAGCGGTCGGTCCCCGAGGCCCGGAGGACGTACGAGCCGCCTTCGGAATCGTCGATGGCCAGGTCGACCGAGGCGGCCCCGGTCGCCTCGTCGGTCGTGAATTCCTTGATCTCGACCTGACGCTCGGCCACCCGCCCCCGCTCGCCGACCCGCTTGAGGATCGCCAGCTCCAGCTCCGCCCCGGTCGGCTCGCCGAGGGCGTCGATCGTGCGGACGTTGAGCGGGAACGCCTCGCCGTCGAGGTAGACGTCGCGCGAGGTGGTCAGGTCGATCCGGAAGGCCCGCACGGCCAGCATGGCCGACCCGGTGACGGCCACCCCTTCCTCGGGCAACCGCCCGATGATGACGAGCGGCTGCTCCTCGCCGAAGCCAGTCGTCTCGAACGAAAATTCATATTCGCCGTCGTCGTCCGTTTCGCCCGAGAGCGTGCGGCCGTCGGGCAATTCCACCAGGATCGAGCGCCCCGCCAGCGGCGTGCCGTACTGGTAGCGGGCGATTGCCTTCCCCTCGACCGTCTCGCCGCGGAAGTAGACCGAGCGAGGCAGGTCGATCGTGAGGTCGACCTTGCGCAACTGATACGCCTGGACCTGGAAGGCCCCCGAGAAGCTGCTCTTGCCCGGCTGTTCGAGCCGGACCTGATACGAGCCGACCGGGGCCGAGGAATCGATCGGGATCGACTCGTGGAAGGTGCCGAAGCCGGAGAGCGTCACCTCCTTCTCGATGATCCGCCGCCCCCGGCTGTCGACCACCTCCAGGCGATAGGACGCCCCCGGCACGTGGTCATACTGGCCGTCCTTCACCTCCCGGACCACCCCGCGCAGCTCGACCTGCTGGCCGGGCCGATACGCCGGGCGATCGGTGTAGAGGAACGCCCTCGGGCTGAGGCCGCGGGCCACCTGCTGCGGCACGCCCAGGCCGGTCCCGGCCACGTGCGGGCCGTCGATGACGAGGTACGAGAGCGGGGCACCCGGGTCCCTCGGCTGCGGCCAATCGGCCAGCACCACGCCGTCGTCGCCGGTCGTCTCCTCAACGACGACCTGGCCCCCTTGCGAGACGAGCACGCGGGCCCCCGGCCGTCCCGACCCCTTCACCATGTCCTGCACGAAGACGAGCATCTGATCGCGCGAGGTCTTGACGATCGCGTCCAGGTCGCTGCCGATCACCAGGGTCGTCGCCTGGAGCTTCTCCTCGTCGCTGACCTTGATGACGTGGACGCCCGGGACCTCGACCTGATCGAGCGTGAACTCGTGCTTGATCGGCGCATAGTTGGTGTAGTCGGGGACCTCCGCCGTCCACTCGGCATCGGGGGCGACCAGGCCCACGTCGAGCGATTCGACCCCATTCAGGCCATGCTTCTTGCGGAAGTACGACTCGGGGTTCAGCGTGAACGAGCGGAAGGTGAGCGTCTCGATGTTCCGGGTCGTGATCTCCAGCACCGGCACCTCGCCCGACCGGAAGGTCCTCGGGGTGACGACCGTCAGCTCGGTCGATTCCATGGTGACGATCCGTTGCCTGGCCCGCGACTGCCACGGCTCGACCGCCACGCGCTTGTAGCGCTCGATGGCCTGCTCGGGCTGCTGCCGCTCGACTTCCAGCACCTCGCCGATGCGGAACTGGGCGTGGCCGCTCGCCTCGGTGCCGGGGAACTTGCCGATGAGCGTCTCCCAGGCGGCGATCGCCTCGTCGAACCGCTCTTGCTGGGCGAAGCTCTCGCCGACCTGCCACAACAGCTCGGGCACCCTCGGATCGAGCGGATACTGGTTGACGAACTGGCGGAACGAGGCCCGGGCCTCGTCAAACTGTTCCTTGCGCCATTGATCGTTGGCGATCATGAGCTGGGTGTTGACGATCTCGCGCTGGGCGTCGGCCGATTGCGGGCCGTCGGGGTACTGGGCCAGATAGCCCCGGAAGGCGTCGATCGCCTCGGCGAAGCGTTCCTGCTGGCGGAGGACCTGGGCCACCTGGAAGGCGACGGTCATCCGCAGCTCGGCCAGGTCGTCGCGCGCGGCGTCGGTCGTCACGCGGAATGCCTCCTCCGAGAGGAAGGCGCGGAAGGCGTCGAGCGCCCGCTGGCTCTGGCCGCGGAACTGGGCCGAGGTGCCGATCCAGGCGGCGGCCTTCACGGCCTCTTCGTGGTCGGGGAAGGCGTCGAGATAGCGCCTCAGGGCGGCGATGCCCAGGTCGAGGCTCGTGTCGTCGGGCGGCTGGGGGATGCCGTAGGTCCGCGCGATCTGGAACATCGCGTCGGCCCGCACGTCCTTCGCGGCGTCGTCGTCCTCAAGGTCGCGGGCCAGGTCGGTCCAGGTCAATCGGGCCGGGAGCAACTGGCCGAGGGCGAGTTGGGCCTCTCCCAGATGGAACCGGGCCCGGGCGAGGTCGTCCCCCTCGGGGAAAGTCGCGATGTAATCCTGGAATTCCTCGATGGCACGCCCGTAGACCTCGGCTTGCTGGCTGGCCAGGCCCATCCGGAAGCGGATCCGGGCGCGCAGCTCGTCCCCCTTGGCCAGCGATCGGGCCTGATCGAGCAGCGCGTGCGCGGCCTCGGGATCGGGGGTGGCGGAGGGCTGCTCGGGTTCCAGGAGGCGATCGGCGAAGGCCACGTACACGCCGGCCAGGCCGTCCTTGCGATCCGGGTCGAGCAGGGTCTCGACCTGGGCGCGGGCCAGCGTCTCGGCCACCTCGGGGCGATCGGCGGCCAGCTCGGTGGCGGCCAGTTCGGAGCGGAGCTTGATCGACCATCGGCCGTCCGGGTCGGCGTCGAGGGCGGCGGTCAGGACCTCGCGGGCCTGGTCCGGCTGCTTGCCGAGGCGGAGCGCCACCCCTCGGATCCAGGCCGCATAGGCGCGGCGGTCGGCGTCGGCGTCATCGGCCGCCCCCCATTCCTCGAGCAGGGCGGCGGCCTCGGCGTACTGGCCTTCTTGCAGGTGTTCGACGACCGCGCCGGGCAGGTCGGGCGCGATCGGCTCGATCACCTGCCGGGCATCCGGCACCCGGAGCGCCTCTCCGTTCGGGGTGTCGTCGGGATTCCCCCCTCCCTGTCGCGCGGAGACGGCAATGGCCCCCGACAGCACCAGGGCCATCGAGACGGCGGCTCGGCCGTGCCAGTTCCTCATGGCAGACGCTCCTCTTCGTGTCCAGTCGTGCCTTGCGAGTCCGCAAATGCCTCATCGCAATCGGTTCGATCAACCGCGCCGGCAAGAAACCGGCCCCTCCCGGGACGTGGCCCTCAGTGTACCACGCCCCTCGATCAGACAACGGATGACCCCAGGATAGTCTTAGGTCACACCCCGAATTCGTTCGGCTCGTCGCCTGGCCGACACCGGGGCGGAGCGGGCGGATCACCTCGGCTGCCCGGCGAGCCGATCGCGTGTTGCCTCGAATCGCGTCAGGCCGTACAACAAAGATCGATCATCCGGCCGAGGCCGTCGCGGAATGGCGAGACGAACGGCCCCAACCCTCCCGCCCCGAGCTAAGCGTCCCGTCCCCGGAGCCGCACCCCGATGTACCGTCAGACGACCGATCCTTCACTCAAGGCACCGACCTACGACGACCACACGGACCTGACCACCGTGCTCGACGGCCAGGGGAATCCGCATCCGGTCGACTCGCCGAGCGACTGGGACGTGCGCCGGGCTCACATCCTCTTCCACCTCCAGGAGGTGATGGGCCCGCTCCCCGGCGGCGAGCGCCGGGTCCCCCTCGCCCCCGAGTACGGCGAGGAAGTCGCCGAAGACGGCTACACGCGCATCCACGTCACCTATGCCAGCGAGCCGGGCGACCGCGTGCCGGCCTGGCTGTCCATCCCCGACGGCGAGCCTCCCGAAGGGGGCTTCCCGGCCATGATCTGCCTGCACCAGACCGTCCGGTCGGGCAAGGACGAGCCGGTCGGGGTCGAGGCCCGGCCCAACCGATCGTCGGCCAAGGAGTTGGCCGAGCGGGGCTACGTCGTCCTGACCCCCGACTACCCGAACTTCGGCGAGTACACGGTCGATCCCTACGCCCTCGGCTACGCCAGCGCCTCGATGAAGGGGATCTGGAACCATATGCGGGGCATCGACCTGCTGGCGAGCCGCCCCGAGGTCGCCGCCGACCGCATCGGCGCCATCGGCCACTCGCTCGGCGGGCACAATTCGATCTTCCTGGCCGTCTTCGACGACCGGGTGAAGGCGATCGTCTCGTCCTGCGGCTACAACAGCTTCCCGTATTACTACGAGGGGAAGATCGCCGGCTGGTCGCACAAGGGGTACATGCCCCGGATCGTCTCGAAGTACGGGACCGACCCGGCGAAGATGCCGTTCGATTTCCCCGAGCTGATCGGCGCGCTCGCCCCCCGGCCGTTCTTCTCGAATTCCCCGCTGCGGGACGCCAATTTCGAGGTCGAGGGGGTCCGCGTCTGCATCGCGTCGGCGACGCCGATTTACGGGCTGCTGGGGGCCCCCGATCACCTGGTCGTCGAGTATCCGGATGACGAGCACGACTTCCCGCCCGACGTCCGGGAGCGGTCGTACCGGTTCCTCGACCATCACCTGGGCAACCCCCGGGCGTGATCGCATGAGCACGCGAAGGGGGTCAAACGTCTTGACAGGGGGCCTCTCACGCACGATAGTCGGTTACAGTGTATCGCATGATGCGCCACCGGGCGGGGTCCTCCCGCCCGTCGCCGGATCGGGGCCGGAGTGCCCCGAGTGGCGAAGCCGGGCCTGCCCAGGAGGGGCCCGGGGGCCTGCTCAACCGGGATGAAGCGCCATGGATCGACGCATCCTCGTGGTCGATGATAGTGAGCTGACCTGCCAGCAGCTCTCGTTGCTGCTCAGCCGACCCGATCGCCGGATCAAGGTGGTCACCAACGGCACCGAGGCCCTCGAACGGATCGTCGACGGCAAGTTCTCGCTCGTCCTCACCGACCTGCGGATGGACGGCCGGGGGATCGACGGGCTCGACCTGATCCGCGAGATCCGCCAACGCGACCTGCCCGTGACGGTCATCGTCATGACCGCCTTCGCCTCGATCGACGTGGCCGTCGAGGCCATGAAGCTCGGCGCCTACGACTTCCTGACCAAGCCGATCGACCCCGACCAGGTGCAGGTGCTCGTCGAGCGCGCCCTGGCCGACCGCTCCCTGCTCGACGAGGTGAACGACGCCCGCGACCGGCTCCGCCAGCGCTTCGGCTTCCACAACCTGCTCGGCACCAGCCCCGGCATGCGTGACGTCTTCGAGCGGGTCGAGCGCGTGGCCTCGGCCCACTGCAACGTCCTGATCACCGGCGAGACCGGCACCGGCAAGGAGCTGGTCGCCCAGGCCCTCCACCTGGCCGACGCCACCCGATCCGGCCCGCTCGTCGCCGTCAATTGCGCGGCCTTGCCCGAACCGTTGCTCGAGAGCGAGCTGTTCGGCCACGAGAAAGGGGCCTTCACCGGGGCCGACCGCCGCAAGCAAGGCCGCTTCGAGCTGGCCGAGGGGGGCACCCTCTTCCTCGACGAGATCGGCGAGCTGCCCCTCGGCGTGCAGGCGAAGCTGCTCCGCGTTCTGCAGGACGGCACCTTCGAGCGCGTCGGCGGCACCGAGACGCTGCAGGTCAACACCCGCATCCTCGCCGCGACCAACGTCGACCTCCGCCGGGCCGTCGCCGAGGGGACCTTCCGCGAGGATCTCTTCTTCCGGCTCAACGTCGTCACCGTCACCTTGCCGCCGCTCCGCGACCGGGTGGAAGACCTCCCGCTCCTGGTCGACCACTTCCTCGACCTGCTCCGCGAGCGGGGCTACCCGGACAAGACCTTCGCCCGCGAGACCCTGAGCCGGATGGCCCGCTACGACTGGCCGGGCAATGTCCGCGAACTGGAGCATCTGGTCGAGCAGCTGGCGATCACCGCCCCGGGCGATGTCGTCCGAGTCGAGCACCTGCCCCCGTATCTCGCCGAAGGCCCCGACGAAGGGTCGCTCGACCTCAGCTTCGACATCCGCCGCCCCTTGCACGAGATCACCCGGGAGCTGACCGAGCGGATCGAACGCTCGTACCTCTGCGGCGTCCTCGAACGTTATCGGGGCCGGATCGACCGCTCGGCGGCCCACAGCGGCCTCTCGCGCCGGAGCATCAGCGAGAAGCTCCGGATCCACGCCATCGACAAGGCCGACTTCAAGCCCCGATCGCCGGCCGCCTCCTCGGCGCGTCGGGGCGTCGCGGTCGGGGACTGATCACGCCCCTCGATCGGAACCGGGGGACGGGCTCCGACTGGTCGGGATGCCCGTCCCCTCGTTTTCCGCCCCACGGATGGCCCTTCCGGGGTGGGATCGATCCGAGCGATCACTCCTCCGGGATCGGCTGCGATCGGTCGTTCCCGACCACCACGTCGGTGTCCGAATACTGACCACGCCACTCGCCCCAGGTCAGGCGCTCCGGGCTTTTATGCGCGGGGAGCCGGGTGCCGACGTACTCGCCGTTGACGCAGGTCAGGGCCGAGCCGTCCGGCTCCTCCAGCCAGAGGCTCTTGGTCTTGCGGTCATAAAACAACGGGACCTTTTCATCGGTCGCGTAGCCGGTGGTGCCGAGCGTCACCGCCGCGCCTTCGACGTCGCGCCGGTAGATGCGCACCGTGTCCGGGCCCCGGGCGTAGACGACCGCGATGGGGGTCTCGCCGTCGACGTCGTTGATGATCTCGACCTTCGTCAGGACCCCCAGCGGGTACGCCCGCGGGCCGGATTCGAGCACCAGGCCCACCACCTCGTTCCGATCGCCGATGTTCTGGGCAATCTCGCCATCAGGTGCCTGGATGATCGGATAATCGACGCCCGGGATCGAGTCGCGGCCGAAACCGCCTTGAAGGACCATCGGGTCGAACTGCGCGTCGGTCACGTCATAGAGCTCGGGGGTTTCGCCGTCGCCGACCGAGGCCCAGAGCAGCTTCTTCCCGTCCTCCTCCAGGTGGAATTGCGGCGGGCGAGAATTGTACTCCTTCCGATAATTCAGGCCCAGGTACCCGACCGGCGCGGACAGGTCGCGATCCTGCACCGCCATCTGGTATTCCTTCACCTGTTCATACAGGTCGGCCCCGACCAGTTTCCAGAACAGGAATCCCCCCAGGCCGATCAGCACCACGGCGACCAGCACGCGCGGCAGCCACGACGACGAACGGGGCGGCGCCGACGGCGGCGGGGTCGGGGTCGGCCCGGCGGGGGGGGTTGTCGGGGGCGGATCGTGGGGTTGCTCGCTCATCGCAATTCGCCTTCGGAACGGGATCGGGAGTCGGGCCCATCGGCCGGACGTCGGTACGGCCGACTTCCTACGGTCGAGCCGTCCTGCGAGAGGGTCAAAGTCGTGTCGACATCAAGGTCCTCGAAGTGGGATTCCGAGCCGTCGGGCCATCGCACCCGAATCGCCTCGATCGCCTCGGCATCGCCGAGCCCGAAGTGGAGCCGGACGTCCGACGCGGCCAGGATGCTCCCCCCTCGACGCACCGCGCCCTTGAAGGTCCGGCCCGCGGCCTCCAGCTCCACGAGGGCGCCGATCGCCTCCAGGTTCGGCCATCGGCCGACCAGCCGGATCGTCACGGCCGATCCCTCGGGCCTCCCCTCGTTGACCAGCACGCGCAAGGGTCCGTCGATGGTCGAGACCACGAGGTCGAGGTCGCCGTCGTCGTCGAGGTCGCCGACGGCGACCGCCCGGCCCGACCGCACGGAGTCCAGCGCGGGCCCCCACCTCGCCGTGACCTCCTCCATCAAGCGGCCCTCGCGATTGCGCAGGAAGGCCACGGGCTGATCGTAGTGGGCATCGGGCACGTTCGGGTAGACGTGGCCGTTGGCCTGGAACAGGTCGGGCCAGCCGTCGGCGTCGAAGTCGGCCAGCACCAGGCCCCAGCCGACGAAGCCTCCGGTCGGCCCCCAGAGCGAGAAGTTGCCGGAAAGGTCGGCATATGAATGGTCGCCGAGGTTGCCGTACACGCGGCTCCCTTCCTGGCGGAAGTTGCTCACGGCCAGGTCCAGCCGCCCGTCGCCGTCGAGGTCGGCCACGTCCACGGCCATGCTCCCCTCGGCAATCCCATACATGTTGCACGCCACGCCCGCCGGGACGCCAATCTCCTCGAACCGCCCCTCGCCCAGCCCCCGGAACAGTTCGTTGGCGTGGGTGTCGTTGGTCACATACAGGTCGAGCAGCCCGTCTTCGTCCAGGTCGACCAGCAGGGCCGACATCCCCTTGTTCGGCGCCCGCAACAGCCCGGCCGGCTCGGTCCGGTCCTCGAACGTGCCGTCCCCCCGATTCCGCCAGAGGCGGTCGGTCTGGCCCGGCAGGGTCGCGGGCCCCTGGAAGACGGGCACGCCGGGCAGGTAATCGTACAGGGGAGGGGGGTCGAACGGATCAACCTCCAGATAATTCGTCACATAGAGATCGACCCAACCATCCCCGTCCACGTCTCCCCAGGTGGCCGACACGCCCCAGTTCGGGTCGTCGATGCCCGCGCTTCGGGTCGCGTCTTCGAACGTGCCGTCCCCCCGGTTTCGCCAGAGGGTGTCGGGGCCGTGCTGGACGACGATCAGGTCCGGGAAGCCATCGGCGTCGTAATCCGCGACGGCCACACCCTGGGCCCACCCCGTGTGACGGAGGCCGGACGATGCGGTCGTGTCGGTCCATCGACCGGGGCCGTCGTTGCGGAACAGCCAGGGGCCGCCGGCCGCTCGCACCTCATCGCCTCGAATCTCACTGCCGCCGGCCACGAACAGATCGAGGTCGCCGTCCCGGTCGAAATCGAACAGGGCGACGCCCGTCCCGATCGAATCCAGGACGCAACGCTTCCGCGGGTCACCGCTGCGCGGCGCCACGTCCAGGCCGAACGCGGCGGCCCGGTCGACGAACCAGGGCCCGAAGTCCGGCTTCGGTTTCGGCTCCGGATTCGCCCCCGCGCCGGCCGCCTGACCGCCCGGCGCGCCGAGCAGTGCCTCGGTCTCCCCGCTGCAGCCGGGACCCAACGCAGCAATGACCGCGATCGCAAGCATCACCAGCGGTCGGGGGGAGGCGACGCCCCGCCTCCCCCACTGAAACGAACTCATGCAGTGTCTCACCCAGTCGTTGGATCGATCGACGAGACCCGTCGGGCGCGGTTTCCGTCGCGTGCGTCGCGTTCCGATCGAAGGGCGCCGCCCCGTCCGCCTCGGGATCGCCCGAGGGGGGGGCCTGGCCCTGTGAAACTCCTCGCAACCGGAAACCGCCCGAACTTACATGCCGCCGCCGTATTCCTTGGTCGCCTCTTTCGTGGCTTCCTCGAAATCGATCTCATCGATCTCGACCGGCGGAGGCGGCTCCTCGCCGCAGCCGGGGAGGCTGACGATCCCCACCAGGGAGAACAACACCACGAGCCGTTGCGAATTCCGTCGGAGGATTGACATGAGACCAACAACCCTTCAAGTCAGCAGGCGAATCGAGACACCCCTGACGGATCGCCCTGGCCCCTCGCCAGCACGAACGTCATCAGGAAATCCAGGGACAATCACCTCGCGATGGCGGCAGCACCCGATCGAGGACTCGGCCGGGCGGGCCTGCCGACACGCCTCGCGACGCGGCCCACCCCGGGCCATTGCCCCAGGGTGGGCGAGCGTCCGCGTGATGGCAAGAACGCGTTCGCGTTCGCGTCGCCGGCTCCGTCAGAACTGATCGGAGCTGACCACCTCGCCGCCGACCCGGGTGCTCAGGGCCATCCACGTCGGCAGGGCGACCGTTTCCTTGAAGAACTTCACGCTGCCGTCGGCCATCACCGCATTGGCGCCGCCGGGGTGATACGACGAGGCAGGCTTCATGATGAACCACCAGTCGAAGGCCCGGCAGCAGGTCTGGTTCGGGGTCCGGATCGAGTTGAACCAGTTGCGCCAGATCGAGCCCTCGACCCAGGCGTAACCCTTGTAGCGCCAGGTCCCGCCCCAGGGGATCGGGCCGTTGGTCCAGTCCATCTGGTTGCAGGCGGCCACGGCATCCTGGACCGTCGAGGTGTTGGTCACGCCGGCCGCCTCGTAGCAGTCGGAGACCTTCGTCCGGGCCGCCCCGGCCACCAACGGGCCGTTGGCCACCTCGGCGCACAGCAAGGTGTTGCTGGAGCCGTCCTTGATCGAGGCGAAGCTGATCATGTTCAGCGCATTATTCGGCAAGCCGCCGATGGTCGCCTCGGTGCTGTTGTTCCGGCCATACGAGCGGCCGAACAGGCCGTCCCACTGCTGGAGCCTCGGGTACCACGTCCCCGAATTCCAGGCGTAATTCGAGGCCCAGAACTGGAAGGCGTCGCTGGCGTACTCGGTGTAAATCTCCGAGGGGCAGAGATATGCGCTGATCCGGGTCCGGCCGACCGTGATCGTCGCCGGGTGGGTCCAGATCCAACGGGCCGGGATCGCCGGGTTGGCCGGGTCGCCGAGCCGGAAGTTGAACGAGTCGTAGACCTGGGTCTGCTCCAGGAAGGGCAGCAACCCGACCTGGGGCGACAGCCCGCCGGGCATCTCGCCCATCGGGAACGACCCCCAGGTGTCATGATAATTATGGACCGCCAACCCGATCTGCTTCAGGTTGTTCGTGCACTGGGCCCGACGAGCCGCCTCGCGGGCGCTCTGCACGGCCGGCAACAGCAAGGCGATCAAGACACCGATGATGGCGATGACCACCAACAGCTCAATCAATGTGAAGCCGCGACGTTCTCGATGATTCAAAGGTCGCTCTCCTGTCAGAAGGGACTCCGAAACAACAGCAGGTCACTCGCATGAGCACGCAGCCATAGCTGCCGACACCCATGCGCAAACACCGGACATGCTGACGGAAACGAGCAGGGAGAGGAAACGACGAGCCGTCACCGACAATCGAAACCAGGAGCGATGATTCCGATCGCGACAACCGGATCCGGGAGGAGCGCTGACCGATTATGGCCATTCCTTGCCAGATCGAAACCGGTATCGTACTAAATGCGCCTCAAACAATAGCTTCACTGCGGGGGGAACGCAAAAGATTTTTCGCCGCCCCCGAAATCTTAACCATACCACTCGCACACACACTCACCGCCGGCCCGGCCCCCCGGATCCGGGATCCGATCGACTCCCGGGGACCGGGTTCGGGACCGCCCCTCGGGAACCCGGCTCGGGCCCTGGTGCCATCGCCGCGGCCGCCTCGGGCCCCCCGTCTGTCCGCCCCGACCGGATCCTCAGGGCGAGCGGCGAACAAGCTGTTCTCGCTGCCAGACCCGACGCCGATACGTCACAAGCTCTTGATCACATGATCCCCCCTCGCCGATCAGTTGGTGGGACGGGAGGCCTCGGAAGACCCGATCGAACAGCTCGAGCAGGCGATCTCCGGTGAGCATACGCTCATTCCTCTGTCGGATCGGCGCCAGGAACTCGACGCGGGGGTGCTCGTCCGTGTTGAGGCGGGCCCCCCTGGCGGGCGCCGGCCAGTCTCCCACGTAGAGGCGAGCCAGGGTCTCGGCCGAGCCGAGATAGTCCTCGGCGTCGTCGAGCGTCTCGGCCAGCGAGGGCAGGGTGGCGCGGACCCGATCCGGTCGGATCGCGATCGGGGCCTCGGTCCCGATCAATGCCAGCATCGCCGTATCGGCCGAGAGCTGCCCCCACCAGAGCGACGTCCCGGGGAACACCGAGGCGAAGCTGTCGGCGATCATCGTCAGCTCGTTCGCCCCGAGCTGGTAGAGCGGCAACCAGAGGCAGAACAGCCCTCCCTCGTTCAGCCGAGATCGGGCCAGCCGGAACTGCTCCACCGTGTACAGGTACCCCGCGCGACTCTCCCAGGGGACGAACAGGTCGGAGACGATCGCGTCGTACGACCGGCCCGAGGCCAGCAGGTCGTGCCGGGCATCGTCGATCCGGATCGACACCTTCGGGTGTCCCACCACGCCGAGATTCTCGGGCTCGAAGTAGCGGGCCGCCTCGACCACCTCGGGGATCAATTCGACGATCGCGATCCGATCGACCTGCGGGTGGACCGTCGCCGAGGCCGCGGTCAGGCCGGTCCCGAGCCCCAGGAACAGGACCTCGCGCGGGTCGGGGTGCAGCAACAACGGCAGGTGACCCTGGCGCAGCTCCCTGACCGTCGACCGGCCGGTCGACCCGAGTCCGTAGTGCAGGTTCTGCCGGAGGATCCGATTCCCGGGGGCCACCTGCACCACCTCGATCAACCCGTACGACCCCTCCCAGGCCTCGAGGATCTCGATCCTCGGATCCGGGGGCAAGGTCCGCACCCGCCCCGGGGCCACCGCCGCGACGCCCCCGAATCCCAGCAGCACCAGGGCAACCCCCGCGGCCTCAGGCCGCCGTCCCCCTCGGATCAGGAGCGCGACCGGAATCACCCCGAAGATCAAGGAAATAAGAGCAATGGATGGCCAGAGCCCGACATTCGGCAACAGCACGAGGCTCGCCAGCAACGCCCCGGTCGCCGCCGCCAGCGCGTTACAGGCCGTCAACCGGCCCACCACCGCGCCTCCCGCCAGGCCCGATGCGCCGGCCGCCTTCCAGAGGCCAGGCAAGATCGCGCCGAGCACGCTCACCGGCGGCAAGACCACCAGCGCCACCAGCCCCAACACCCCCAGCAGGTAGCCGACGAACGTCCGCCCGAAGGTGAAATAATCCAGATCCGTGAGCCACAGGAACACCGGCACCGAGAGCGCCACCGCCCCCGCCCCCAACCCCGCCGCAAGCCCCAGCAGCCGCTCGGCCGACATCCGTCGATGCAACCGGGCCACCGCGGCCGACCCCAGCGCCAGCCCCGCCAGGAACACCGTCAACACCGCGCCGAACGTATAGGTGCTGTTATGAAAGACCAGGGAAAACATCCGGGTGTACAGGACCTGCAACCCCAGCGTCCCGAAGCCCGAAATCGCCGCCAGGACCCACCAGATCCTCGCCGAGCCGCCCGGGACTTCCCCGGATTGCCCCGGGACCGACTCCCGAGCGGCGAGCCCCCGATCCGGCTTCGGGGCCGCTCCCCGTCGCGAGACCGCGAGCCAGCACGCGACGACCCCCGAGCCCCCCGACAGCCCCGCCGCGACCCAGGCACTCCCCCGGACCCCGACCGCGAGCATCAAGACCGCGCTCGCCAGCACCACCCCGATCAGCGCCCCCGCCGTGTTCAGCGCATAGGCAAGCGCCACCCGCCCCGGCGCCAACCGCCGATCGGGCGAAAGATGCTCCGCCATGAAGGGCAGGCTCGCTCCCAGGGCCACCGTCGCCGGCAAGAGCAGGGCGAGCGCCAGCACCACCCGCACCAGGACCTGCATCGCCGGCTCCGGATGCGAGAGCCAGGCCGCCCACGACGACCCCTCGACCGCGTCCAGCGCCATCGGCACCAGGGGGGCCCATCCCGCCACCACCAGTTCCGCCAGGCCGTAGCCGAGCAGCGGGTCCACCCGCCTCACCCAACGCGCCGCCAGCACCGAACCGATCGCCAGGCCCACGAAATAGCACGTCAGCACCACTGCCGCCGAATGCACCGTGTGCCCGAACAGGAGGCCGATCTGCCGCGACCACGACACTTCATAAATCAGTGCCGCGGCCCCCGAGGCGAAGAAGACGGCCAGGACCACCCCGTGATGCGGCCCCGGCCGGCCCCCCTCAGACGCGCTTGGCTCGTTCATCAGTCCAGGATGCTCCCGGCAGGATGAGGGGGGCGACGGCGGGTTCGGGACCGCGGCGTTCCCCATCCGGCCCGGTCGCGGAACGGTCCGTCCTCGGGATCAGTACGAGTCGGCCGACACGACCTCGCCCCCCCTCCGGGTGGCCAGCGCCAGGAAAACGTCTTGCGCGATCGAGTCGCGGATGAAGTGGACCGACCCGTCGGCGAAGAGGAAATTCACCCCGCCCGGGTGCCGGCTCCAGTAATCCTCGGGGTGCGCCCGGGGGTGGTTCGGCGTCCGAGGCGGGTCGGAAATCCCGACGGTCCCGATGACCATCGAGAACGCCGGGTGCGGGAAGGACTGGAAGCGAGCGTCGCCCCCCTGGCCCGGCGGCGTCTTGTAACTCCAGCCGTGCGGCGTCCGGGCGGTCCAGGTCACCGGCGCGAGGTTGAAGCTCCGCTCGCCCACGGCGATCGTCTGGCTGGTGCCGTCTCGGATGTCCGCGATCCGCGTCCGGCTGTTCATGTAGAAGATCCCCTGGCCGTCGTCGGGGCCGATCTCGCCGATCCCGTTGCTGCCGATGTAATTCCCCGTGCTCACCTCGGTCAGCGTCGCGGAGTCGTACTCGTCCCGCACCGGCACCAGCGCGACCTCATTATCCGAAGGGCAGATGAACGACGCGACCCTCGCCATCCGGATCGTCGCGTTCAACGGCGTATCGACCGACAGGTCGAAGTTGATCGCGTCGTACAGCGGGGCCTGCTCGACCTGATTGAGGATCATGCTCCCCCAGGCCCACCCCGGCCAGCCGGCCAGCTCGTCGTCCTCGTCCCGGAACCGGCCGTGGGCGTCATGGTCGTCATGGTCGTCGTCGTGGTGGTGCTCCTCCTCGAAATAGGCCGTCCAGCCCGGCGGGAAGGTGCTGTGATTCGTCTCGTAATTGTGCAGCGCCACCCCGATCTGCTTCAGGTTGTTCAGGCATTGCGCCTTCCGCGCCGCCTCCCGAGCCGCCTGCACCGCGGGCAGCAGCAGGGCGATCAGCACCCCGATGATCGCGATGACCACGAGGAGTTCGATCAGGGTAAAGCCGTTTCGTCGGACGGCGGGGGTTCGTTGCATCGGGGTTCTCCTGCACGGATGAAAAATGATGGGGCCCGCCCGGAGAGCATCCTGCGGGGTATCGGCCGTCGAGGTCCGTCCACGGGGAGCCGGTCGACGTCACCCTGAACGTCGACCGGCTCCCTAGCCCGGGGGAGCACGAAGGCCGTAGAATGAGGAGGACCGCAGGGCGGTTTGCCGACCGCCCCGCGGGCCCTCGCGTCACTGAGACATCACACGCGGGGGGAACCGCGGTGTAGAGGGCGTTGTGCGAGTGCCACCTCCCACGCCCTTTACACCGTCCTCGACTCCGACCCCTCGCGGCGCCTTCGCAGCCAGGCCGCCCCGCCGACGGCGACCACTCCCATCCCCAGCATCGCGATGCTCGCCGGCTCCGGGATCACTCCGGGCTGGTCGGGGAACGAGTCCACGCCGACGCCGAAGTAGAAGGTCGTCGGGGTGCTCCGGATCAGTTGACCGCCCGGCAGCGTCCCCGAGGCCTCGAACGTCAGGCCGTACAGGCCCAGCTCGGTGAAGGCCCAGTTCGCATGGCGATGGCTGCCGAGCGTCAGGTTGATGGCGTCGCCGCCGCTCAGCCCGTCGGAGGTGGCCATGAAGACGTTCGGGCTGCCGAAGGAATCGGTCGTGAACAGCGAGAATTCGCCCGGGCCGCTGAACCCGACCAGGCTCAGGGTGATGGAGCTGGGATCGAAGGTCCCGGTGGCGATCTCCTCGGCCGAGAGGCCGAGCCAGACCAGGCTCGACAGGTCGGTCGGCTCGTCGAACGGCAGGATATAGACCGGATCGCCGGCCCCGGTCCCGAGGAAATCCCACTGCGATCCGCCCGGACGGCTCAGCCCCGTGTTCGTCGGATCGAGGTACAGGATCGCCTCGTCCGGTTCGATCGACGTGTCGGTGCCGTGAAGGTGCCAGTGGAATTCGAATTCCTCATTCGCCCCATCGTACTCGACGTCCAGGTCCCAGTGACCGCCGGAGATGACCACCGGGTCGGCGAACGCCGCCCCCCCAAGGCCCCATGAGGCCGCGAAGGCGAGGATCCCGCCCCCCACCACCCGAGAAAGATACCGATGAAGACTCATACGAATCACGCTCCTTTTCGTACAACTGACGCTTGACGCTCGAATCCCCGCCGACAACCCTTGCCGGCGGCCGCCCAGACCCGCTCGGGCCGGCCCGGGACCTCCCCCAGAATCGGGGGGAAACGGAGGCTGACGGGCGATCAGCCCTTGCCGGGTTCCGCGAATCGCTCTCCTCGCTCGACCCGCTGCTTCAACTCTGATTCCTCGAACGACTCCACATGGCCGTCGGCGTACAGGTAATTCGCGCTGCCCCGATGACGCCCCGGGGCGATCTCGCTGGTCACGTTGGTCCAGTACGTCTGGGGCGGGGTGGGCTGGTGCCAGGTCCCGGAATGGGTGTGGTCACCATAGAGGGTCGTCGCCACCCGGCCCTCGAACATCAGGATCGTCCGGGCGGGCGACGTGAGTTCCGCGAGCTGACGGACCCTGCGTTGATCGGCCGGGGTCGATGGCATGGGTCGCCCGAACGGATCGCGCCTCCCCCGCCAACCCCCATCCAGGTAGTCGTTGTAGGCATAGCTCGTCGAGGTCTTCGGCAACACCGCGGCGACCATGGTGTTGGTCACCGGGTCGAGCACCTGGATCGTCGGATCCTCGGCCTCTTGCCCCTTCAGGCGTGCCACGCGGTCCGGATCGGACGGGCAGATCCGAATCTCGGAGAGGTTCTGCAGGTACGGCTCGAGCTTGAACACCCACGACTTGTGCATGTCGCCCGGCGCCGTGTTGTAATGACTCGTCTCGGGGAACCGGCCCTGATTCTTCTCGACGAACATCAACCAGGCCGCCCCGAGTTGCCTCATATTGTTCTGGCACTGGGCCCTCCGCGCCGACTCACGCGACCAGACCAGTGCCGGCAGGAGCAACCCCACCAGGATCCCGATAATTGAGATCACCACGAGAAGCTCGACCAGCGTGAACGCCTGCCGACGACCCTCGCGACGAGAACTACGCATCAATCAACCTCCGTAAGATGTCTGGACCCCACACTCGACGAACGCGGCGAGACGGCCCGCGATCGGGCCTTGCGTTCGGCGACGGCTCGGCTGTGGATGCCGATGGGCTCCCGCCCGGAGTCGGTTGGAATGACTCCGTGGCGATGCTCGATGGCGTGGGCCAGGATGCGGCGACGATCGTGCGACGACGCACCGAGGCCATAATCCGGTCAGATCACGCCTTCGCGACGAGAATGTGCGCGCAGACGCGGCCGGTCGATCCCTCAGGCGAGAGGTGGAGCCCGGTTACGGGCCAGTGCGAGGGCGAAGAGGGGTTCCGCCGCCATCAAATCGACCGGGTCGGCGCCCCGAGCTGCGGGCGCGGCCTCGGTTTGATCGGCCAGGAGGGCCTGATGGCTCAGGATGAACTCGCACGAGGGACAATCGCTCACGCAAGGAGCATCGCCGGCGCGATCCCAAACAGATCGCTCGTCTCCGTTCTCAGCGTGATCGTCGCCGCAAGACTCTGCGGAAGCGTGCCCGCCGACCGCCGGCAATTCCCCGTGCGGGGCGTGGACGCCCTGCGCCAGCACCACCGTCAGGCAGTACAGGGAGGCAATCCACCAGCGTTGTCGGGCCAGGCGATCACTCATGGAGAAGGGTTGATTCCGACGAACCGACGTTCGGGGATATGTCCCGGTCACACGTTGCGGATATGGACCTATAGTGTTCCGATGCAACGGGCGCTGTCAAGCATTTTTCCCACGTGTTGCGTCGATCCCGCGGCGACCGTCCGCCCCCGCCGCAGGCGGCCTCTCCCCCTCGCGGCGACGACCGGCAACCCGGCGTCCCCCCCCCCCCCCTGAACGCTGCCTTGACGCTCGCCCCCGCGCATGCAAGCGGCCCGGACGCCATCATTCGCGTCCGGGCCGCCCCGAAGACTCGGATCACCCGAATGCTCAGGCCTCGGCCGGGGTCCCGGCGTCGGCGGGGCTGAAGGTGAAGCGCCCGGCGGCCTCGTCCCAGTCGATCTGGAGGGTCGAGCCCTTGGCGATCGAGCCGTCGAGCAGGCCGGTGGCGATCGGGTTCGCCAGGCGGCTCTGGATCACCCGCTTGAGCGGCCGGGCGCCGAAGGTCGGGTCGAACCCCTCCTCGGCCAGTTGCCACTTCGCCTTGGGCGTCACCCTCAGCGACAGGCCCGCCTCGGTCAGCAGGTGCTCAAGCCTGCGGAGCTGGATGTCGACGATCTGCGTCAGCTCGGTCATCCCCAGCGGGTGGAAGATGACCGTCTCGTCGATCCGGTTGAGGAACTCGGGCAGGAACTCGCGCCGCAGGACCTCGCGGACGGCGGCCTTCATCTCGTCCTCCCGGTCGGCCCCGGCCAGCTCGGCGATCGCCTGGCTGCCGAGGTTCGAGGTCATGATGATGACCGTGTTCCGGAAGTCGACCGTCCGGCCGTGGCCGTCGGTCAGGCGGCCGTCGTCGAGCACCTGGAGCAGGACGTTGAACACGTCCCGATGCGCCTTCTCGACCTCGTCGAGCAGGATCACCGAGTACGGCCGTCGTCGGATCGCCTCGGTCAGCCGGCCCCCCTCCTCGTAGCCGACATAGCCGGGAGGGGCGCCGATCAGCCGGGCGACGTTGTGCCGCTCGCCGTATTCGCTCATGTCGATCCGGACCATCGCCTGCTCGCTGTCGAACAGGAACTCGGCCAGGGCCTTGGCCAGCTCGGTCTTCCCCACGCCGGTCGGGCCGAGGAACAGGAACGAGCCGATCGGCCGGTTCGGGTCCTGCAACCCGGCCCGGGCGCGCCGGACGGCCTCGGAGACGGCATGCACCGCCTGCTCCTGGTTCACCAGACGCTGGTGGATATGATCCTCCAGCTTCAACAGCTTTTCCCGCTCGGTGGCGAGCATCCGGCTGACCGGGATGCCGGTCCACTGGCTGACGACCTCGGCGATCTCCTCGGCGTCCACCTCGTCCTTGAGCAGGCGCCGGCCCTCCTGCGCCTGGCCGTCGGCCTCGGCGTTCGCCTCGCTCTCGCCGATCCGGCGCTCCAGCTCCTTCCGCTCGGCGTCGAGCTGCGCGAGGGCCCGATAGCGGTCCTCGCCGGGAAGCTCGCCGCGCTGCTGCATCTGCCGGAGTTCGTCGTAGGCGCGGCCGAACTCGATCTGGATCTGCGCCAGCCGCTCCCTCATGCCGTGGATGTCCCCCAGCCCCGACTTCTCCAGCTCCCACTGGCGGCGGAGGTCCTGGAGCTGCTTCTCGATGTCGGCGATCTGGTCCTCGATCTCGGCCAGGCGTTCCTGGGCGTGTTCCTCGTGCTCACCCTGGAGCATCCGCTCGGCCAGTTGCAGTTGCAGGAGCTTGCGCTGGAGCATGTCGATCTCGGTCGGCACCGACTGCTGCTCCATCGACAAGCGGCTCGACGCCTCGTCGACCAGGTCGATCGCCTTGTCCGGCAAGAACCGGTCGGTGATGTAGCGGTCCGACAGCTTCGCCGCCGCCACGAGCGCCGAATCCTTGATCTTGACCTTGTGGTGGACCTCGTACCGCTCCTTCAGGCCCCGCAGGATCGAGATCGTGTCCTCGACCGTCGGCTCGCCGACGAACACCGGCTGGAACCGCCGTTCGAGCGCCGGGTCCTTCTCGATGTGCTGGCGGTACTCGTCGAGCGTGGTCGCCCCGACGCAGCGCAGCTCGCCCCGGGCCAGGGCCGGCTTGAGCAGGTTCGCCGCATCCATCGCGCCGTCGGCCTTGCCGGCCCCGACGACCAGATGCAGCTCGTCGATGAACAGGATGACCTTCCCCTCGGAACCGGTCACTTCCTTCAGGACGGCCTTGAGCCGGTCCTCGAACTCGCCGCGGTACTTCGTGCCGGCGATGAGCGCCCCCATGTCCAGGGCGATCAGCTTGCGGTCTCTCAAGGTCTCCGGCACGTCTCCCGAGACGATCCGCTGCGCCAGACCTTCGATGATCGCCGTCTTGCCGACGCCCGGCTCACCGATCAACACCGGATTATTCTTCGTCCGACGGCTCAAGACCTGCACCACGCGCCGGATCTCGGAATCGCGGCCGATCACCGGGTCGATCTTCCCCTGTCGGGCCAGCTCGACCAGGTCTCGGCCGTACCGCTCGAGCGCCTGATACTTGTCTTCCGGGTTCGGGTCGGTCACGGCCTGCCCCCCTCGGACATTCTGCAAGGACTTGAGCACGTCTTCCTCGGTCACGCCGAGGGCCGCCAGCACCTCCTGGGCCCGGCTCTTGACCTTGCAGAGCCCGATCAGCAGGTGCTCCACCGAAACATACTGGTCCTTCATCCGGTCCGCTTCGGCCTGCGCGGCGTCGAAGGCCTGGGCCAGCTCGGGGCTGAGGGTCTGGTCCCCCCCCGAGACCTTCGGCAGGGCAGCCAACCCCTGATCGACCGCCTTCTTGAGCTGCGCGGGGCTGACGCCGAGGTGCTGCAGGATCGACGTGATGACCGCCTGGTCCGGGTCGAGCAGGGCGGCCAGCAGGTGCATCGGCACCAGCCGCTGATGGCCGTGTTCCCGGGCAATCCCCTGGGCCTGCTGCACCGCCTCCTGACTCTTGAGCGTGAGCTTCTCGAATCGCATCGCCATGATCGTCCTCCCTTCCCCCCACCCCCGGGCCGGCATCGGCCCGAGCGTCATATGGAATTCTCTCGAACCTTCAGTTCGTTCATGACAAGTACGACACAAACCCCCGAATCGTTCGCCCTCAATGCCCCGGAAAACCGTTCGCGGTTCACCCTTCGGTTTCCAGCAATCCGGCCGGCACGTCGCGCGGCCACTCGTATTTCAGGCAATGCTCCAGAGCCTCGGCCCAGGCCCGGTCCGGGTCGGCCGCCGGATGCGGCAGGTGCCAGCCGCCTCCGGGCATCCCCGTATCCTTCCGGACGACCAGCGCCGCCAGGTCGGGCAGGCCCGCGCGCCGGCAGCGGTCGGACAGGGGAATCAGCAACTGCCGATGCAGGTGCCTCCGGTTCAAGGGCGGCCCCGCCCGCCCCGCCAGCTCGGTATAGGTGACCGTCCTGCCCATCTGCACCGCCTCCCTCAGGATCGGCCAGCAGCGCCGGATCAATGTATCGAGGTCGGTCATGGCCTGGTCTCGATGCTCAGCCGGCCGGGTTCCCGAGGACCAAATTGATTCGCCGATGCGGGCTCGGCAACGGGTCTTCCCAGAGCCACGCGACGTCGAGCCAGAAGCCCGGCACCGCCGACGACTCCCACCGGCCCGAACCGAGCCGAACCGTCTCGTACTCGTCCCCGGCCAACCGCTCGACGATCAGGACCTTGTCCCGATCGTCCACGAAGACAATCTCCGGGATCCGTGCCTCGCGGTAGATCTGCGCCTTACGCTTCAGGTCGTGCGAGCGGTTGCCGGGCGAGAGCATCTCGACGACCAAGACCGCCTCTCCCATCGCCAACCCCTGCGGGGGAAGCGGTTCCACGCCGACCGGTGCGACGAAGACATCCGGCTCAAGATCCCGCCCCGGCGCGATCCGGAGCACCGCCGGCCCCATCCCGACCTTCCCCAGATTTCGCTCGCTGCAGAAGGTCGAGAGCAACGACATCCAGAAAAAAACAAGTTCTTGATGACGCCAGGTCACGGGAGAGGGCATGTACACGACCCCATCAATCAGTTCGCAGTAGCGATTCTCCGGGGCGAACCGGAAGAAGTCCTCCTCGGTCTGGCCCTCGATCGTGTGCATCTCATCGTCCGGGATCGTCGAGCGGTCGTACCAGGATTCCGCGGGCGTCGGCTCCACGTCCGGATGCCTCAGGCGATCGACGTCCGATTCGGTTCGTGATGCCATCACCCCGTCCTCCCGGTCACTTGGAGTCGATCGCTCGGACCGATCGAATCGGCCGGTCAGGCGCCGGCCTCGTACTCGTCGTCGTCCTTCAGGCCCCGGATGAAGGAGGCAAAGTCCTCGGCCACGACGGTGATCTCGAACTCGTCCCCTTGCGCGACATGCACGACCTTCGGCTCACCCTCCTGGCCGCACTCGCGGTAGTCGAGGGCGACCATGTCGTGCCCGGCCGTCGGGGTGTTGGCGAAGTAGACGCCGATCGGCGGATAGTCCCACTCGTCGACCCAGAACCGGCTCCCGAGTGGCCCGCAGAGTGAATACCGCTTCTGGCGACCGATGGAGAAAATCCCGGTGATCGCGATGCCGTCGTCGTCCCAGGTCGTCGGCTTGTCGGTCCGGTGGTTCTGCTTCAGAGGGATCCCGCCGTTCCGGTGCCCCGCCAGCTCGACGTAGGCGCGTGGGAGCCGGTAGCCGAGTTCCCGCTCGATGGCTCGCACCAGTTCCTCGGTCGGCGGTTCGTCCTGGTAATGCTCCCGGGCGTAGTCGGACTCCTCCCAGAACGATCCCAGGTCGAAACCGTCGAAGGACGTGCTCATCAACGAGGCTCCTCGCACGAAGCCGAGCCGACCCGACCTTCGCTCAGAAAAACGGCTCGTCCGGCCAGTCGAAGTCGCGGGCGACCCGGTACCGCTCGAACCAGAAGCGCACGTCCTCGGACTCGGCCTCGGAGCGAGAGACGTAGATCTCCCACCAGGCGGCCGAGGGGCGGAGCAGCTCTCCCGAATCGCTCCGCTTGGGCTTCTGGATGACCAGCGCCGCCAGGTCGGGCTTGTCGTGTTCCAGGCAGGCGGCCTGGATCGGCTTGAGCCGGCGGGCGAACACGGTGCGGGGCGATTCCTTGATCGACAGCTCCTCGCCGCAGCGCTTGCACAGGTCGTCGTAGGTCACCCAGCCGCCCCGCTTGCCGTTGCGAGCGTCCTCGGCCAGCTCGCGGGCCATCTTCACGAGCAAGGGGTAGACCGGCCGGGCATCGTCAAGAACCATCGCCATCCTCCCGGAATCGGGGCAACGAGGCCCGGCTCCAGGGCATCGGGTGGAGCCGGGCAGGGGGGTGGGTGCGGTCAAAGCCTTGCAAGCCCTCGGGCCGGGCGGCATCGGCGGTGCCCCGATGGCCGCCGAATCGGCTCCGGGGCCGCCGGGTCCGTTCGCTGCCCGGACCGCGTCCAGGCCGATCGGATCGGCGACCCCGCCGGGGTCATGTCACGGTGACCCGCCTCGCGTCACGTTACTTCTTCTCTTCGAACTCGACGTCGATGACGTCCTCGCCCTCGCCGCTCGGCGAGGCGCCGTCGCCGCCCGCGGCCTGTCCGGCGCCGGGACCGGCCGCGCCGGCGGCTCCGGCCTCGGCCCCCGGGGCCCCCGAGGCGGCATACAGGTGCTCGGACATCGCCCGGCTCGCCTGCATCAGGTTGTCGATGGCCGACCGGATCGTCGCCGGGTCGTCCGAGGTCTTCACCTCGTTGACCTTCGCGATGGCCGCCTGCACGGCCGAGACGTCGGCCTCGGAGAGCTTCTCCTTGTTCTCGGAGATCAGCTTCTCCATCCGGTAGACGTGCTGCTCGGCCTCGTTGCGGGCCTCGGCCAGCTCGCGGCGGCGCTTGTCGTCGGCGGCGTGGCTCTCGGCGTCGCGCCGCATCTTCTCGATCTCGTCCTGACTCAGGCCGCCCGAGGACTGGATCGTGATCTTCTGCTCCTTGCTCGTCCCCTTGTCGCGGGCCGAGACGTTGAGGATGCCGTTGGCGTCGATGTTGAACGTCACCTCAATCTGAGGGACGCCCATCGGCGCCGGCGGGATGCCGTCGAGGTTGAACTCGCCGAGCAGGCGGTTGTCGCCGGCCATCGGCCGCTCCCCCTGGTAGACCTTGATCGTCACGGCCGACTGGTTGTCGTCGGCGGTGGTGAAGGTCTCCTTCTTCTCGGTCGGGATCGTCGTGTTCCGGGGGACGAGGACGGTCATCACGCCCCCCTTCGTCTCCAGGCCGAGCGACAGCGGGGTCACGTCCAGGAGCAACAGGTCCTTGACGTCCCCGGTCAGGACCGCCCCCTGGATGGCCGCGCCGATGGCCACGACCTCGTCGGGGTTGACCCCCTTGTGCGGCTCCTTGCCGAAGATGTCCTGCACGATCTGCTGGATGCGCGGCATCCGGGTCGAGCCGCCGACGAGCACCACCTCGTCGATGTCGCTCGGCTTCAGGCCGGCGTCCTGCATGGCCTTGTTGACCGGGCCCTTGCAGCGCTCGAACAGAGTGTCGGTGAGCTTCTCGAACTCGGCCCGGCTGATGGTCATCGTCAGGTGCTTCGGGCCGGTCTGGTCGGCCGTGATGAACGGCAGATTGATGTCGGCCTGCGCCTGGAACGAGAGGTCTTTCTTGGCCTTCTCGGCCGCCTCCTTCAGGCGCTGCAGGGCCATCTGGTCCTTGCGCAGGTCGATCCCCTGCTCGCTCTGGAACTGGTTGGCGATGTGGTGGATCAGCGCCTCGTCCCAGTCGTCGCCGCCGAGGTGCGTGTCGCCGTTGGTCGAGAGGACCTCGAACACGCCGTCGCCGACGTCGAGGATCGAGATGTCGAACGTGCCGCCGCCGAGGTCGAAGACGGCGATCTTCTCGTTCTTCTTCTTATCAAGGCCGTAGGCCAGGGCCGCGGCGGTCGGCTCGTTGATGATCCGCGCCACCTCCAGCCCGGCGATCTGGCCGGCGTCCTTCGTGGCCTGCCGCTGGCTGTCGTTGAAGTAGGCCGGCACCGTGATGACGGCCTTGCGGACCTTGTGGCCCAGGTAGCTCTCGGCCGCTTCCTTCAGCTTCCGGAGGATCAAGGCCGAGATTTCTGGGGGCGTCTGGTCCTTGCCGCCCGACTGCACGCGGACGTAATCGCTCTCCCCGCCCGTAATTTCGTACGGGACCATCCGCTCCTCGCCCTTGACCTCGCTGTGGCGACGGCCCATGAAGCGCTTGATCGAGTAGATGGTCCCCTTCGGGTTGGTGATCGCCTGCCGCTTGGCCGGCTCGCCGACGAGCGTCTCGCCCTTGGTCGTGAACGCGACGACCGACGGGGTGATCCGGCTGCCTTCCTGGTTGGCGATCACCGTCACGTCGCCGCCTTCCATCACGGCCACCACGCTGTTGGTCGTGCCCAGGTCGATCCCGATAATCTTTTCGCCTTCTGCCACGTCGCTGCTCCTTTCCCGAGTGATCCGCCCCAGGGCCCAGGCCGAACCCCGAAAGGGTCCGCCCGCCCCCCCCGTCCTGCAAGACCCGGATCACTCCCCGGGCACCCAGGCGGGCAATCTGATCAGTCCCTTAACGCAAGCGGTGTACCATTGCTTCGAGCAACTCGACGGCGGAGCAACGCAAGCCCCTGAAAGCAACGATGTTCCGGCGAGAAGACCCCCGCGGAATCCGCCCGAAACCCGTCCGGCAAGCGCCGAAATGGCAGGCCCCGTTCCGGGCCGCGTCTCCCAGCCCTGCCGATTTGGCAGAACCCGGACGCCGGCCCGGCCGCGACCCTCATCCGCCCGATTGTAAGCGAAGTCGACCGGGGGCGGAAGCGGCCAAAGAGAATTCGCTTGACATCCCATCCACCCCCTTGTAATCACTTTGCAATCCAACCGAGTCGAAGTCCCCCGCCTCCCCCGCCCCCTCCCGGGGCCGACCGCTCGCCGACGAGAGTCCCGATGCCGACGAAGCCCAAAGGCGACCCCTCCCCCGACGCCACCCAACGCCGGGGGAAAGGCCGTGTCGACGCCCGACGCGCCCCGACCCTGGCCAGCCTCCGGGCCGAGATCGACCGGATCGACAAGGATCTCGTCCAGCTCCTGAACCGACGCGCCGAGGTCGCCTCCCAGATCGGCCAGGTCAAGGAACGCGACGGCCTGGAGGTCTGGTCCCCCGCCCGCGAGGAGGAGGTCATCGACAAGGCCCTCGCCCAGAGCAGGGGCCCCTTGCCCGCGGACACCATCCGCCTGATCTTCCGGGAGCTGATGAGCGGCTCGCGGTCCGTCCAGCGCAGCCTCCGCGTGGCCTGCCTCGGCCCCAAATACAGCTACAGCCACCTGGCCTCGATCGCCAAGTTCGGCAACGCCGTCGAGCACGTCCCCGTCGGCTCGATCGCCGCCGTCTTCGAGGAGGTCAACCGCCGCCACGTCCAGTTCGGCCTCGTCCCCCTGGAGAACTCGACCGACGGCCGCATCTCCGACACCCTGGAGATGTTCACCCGCCACGCCGGTTTGAAGATCCGCGCCGAGGTCAAGCTGCGGATCCACCACTGCCTGCTCGGCAAGTCCCCCTGGGCCGACGTCCGCCGCGTCTACTCGAAGGCCCAGGCCCTCTCCCAGTGCCGCCACTGGCTGAGCAAGAACCTGCCCCAGGCCTCGCTCGTCGAGGTCGTCTCGACCGCCCACGCCGCCGAGATCGCCCAGCGCGAGCAGTTCTCCGCCGCCATCGCCAGCCGGACCGCCGCCGACGCCTACGGGCTCGACGTCCTGGCCGAGAACATCGAGGACCAGCTCTACAACGTCACCCGCTTCGCCGTCATCGCCGAGCAGTCCGAGGCCCCCACCGGCCGCGACAAGACCACCCTCCTGCTCCGCATCTCCAACCAGGCCGGCGCCCTCTCCAAGGTCCTCTCCCCGTTCGAGAAGGCCGGCCTGAACCTGACGATGATCGAGTCCTTCCCCTTCTCCGCCGAGAGCTTCCCCGGCGCCAACCCCTCCTACCTCTTCTTCCTCGACGTCGAAGGCCACGCCCAGGACCCCGACGTCTCCAAGGTCCTCGACACCGTCCGCAAGCGCTGCGAACGCCTCGAAGTCCTCGGCTCCTACCCCCGCGTCGGCTCCGTCGAGAGCTGACGGTCACGGCGGGCATCCCCCTCTCGTCCCCGGGAGCCTCGTGCCCATGACCAGCCCCTTCCCCGGCATGGACCCGTACCTGGACGCCTGGTGGGGCGACGTGAGTGCGTCCGTGCTCGTCTATGGAAGCCATGCGCTCAACTCCCGATTGCCGGACGACCTCCGCGCCCGGATCGATCACCGCGAGTGGATCGGCGACGACGAGATCCTTCGGAGCCGCTACCTGAAAATCCTCCAGGACGACGGCCGGGTGATCACGACGGTCGAGTTCTTCGGCCCTCAGGACAAACGGCCCGGCCCCCTCCGCGATTGGCTCCGCCGCGATCAGGCCGAACGATCGGCCCTCGGGATCAATCAGGTCGAGATCGACCTCCGCAGGGATGGCGATCGCGTCTCCCTCTTCGATCGCTTCGTCCCCGACCCGGATCGCTCGGCCTACCTGGGTAGCATCTGGCGAGCCGGCGCCCCTTCCTCCCCCGTCCTCTTCCGCCTTTCGCTCCGAGAACGCCTCCCGATCCTCCCCATCCCCCTCCGCGACTCGGACGACGACATCCCGCTCGACCTCCAGGCCCTCATCGACCGCGCCTACGCCAACGGCCGCTACGACCACACCGACTACCGCGCCGACCCCATCCCCCCCCTCTCCGGCGCAGATGCCGCCTGGGCCGATGGCCTCCTCCGCGGCCGAGGGCTCCGCTAGACAAGACCGGCCGAATCGACGATAGAACACAATCACAGGGCTCCGTCCCCCCGACGCTGCGAGCAAACGGAAACCGCCGGAGTGCCCAGCGAGGTGGTCAGGATCATCCTGCCCCCAGTCAACACCGCACGGGCCGCCCGACTGCCCATTCGCTCTCCGGGTCAAGACGACCCCAGCCACCCCAGGAAACCCCTGCGGTCGCGCACAAATCTCCCGACCAAACCGCCATCTCCCCCGGGAAGGAACCCGCCCCCATGGCCGACCATCCGGCGTCGACCCGCCCCAGCCTCACGCGTCCCTCGCAATCCTTTCAACGCGAAGGGCAGGGGGCCGCACCCGTCCCGGTCCGCTGGGACCACGACGCCGAGATCCAGCAGATCCGCGCCCTCTGGGACCGCCAGAAGCGTGAGGACACCATCTCCGGCGTCCTCGGCACCGACTTCGCCTACACCGCCGCCCACATCGAGCAGGACATCCCCCTCCGCCGCCGCCTCCGGGTGCTCGACCAGATCACCCCGCACCTGCACGGCCGCGTCTTCGAGTGGGGCTGCCAGCACGCGATCGACTCCTGCGTCTACCGCCTCCGCCTCGGCGACGCCCTGGAGCTGCACGGCGCCGACCTCTACCCGCCCGGCCCCTTCCACGTCCTGCACCGGTTCAGCGCCTTGCAGTACCGGCAGCTCGAACACCCCGTCTTCATGCCCTATCCCGACGGCTTCTTCGACGTCATCACCTCCAACGGCGTCCTCGAACACGTCGCCGACGACGCCACCTCGCTCCACGAGGTCGCCCGCATCCTCCGGCCCGGCGGCACCTTCGTCATCACCTGCCTGCCGCACCGCTTCAGCTACACCGAGGCCCTCCAGCGCACCCTGAGGCACAACGCCCACGACCGCCTCTACACGATCGCCACCACCACCACCATCCTCCGGGCCGCCGGCTTCCAGGTCCTCGACGCCGGCTTCGCCTTCGTCCTGCCGACGATGCTCTACGGCTTCCCCCGCTGGCTCCAGACCGCCTTCAACCGCCTCGACCGCCCCCTCTACCGGCTCAACGCCCTGCTCGAACGGGCCTGGCCCCTGAAGCTCCTCGCCAGCAACCTCTGGCTCGTCGCCCGCAAGCCGCCCCTCGCCTGATCCTCCTCCTCCATTTCCCTCACCCTTCATCCCAATTTTGTGTGACCAAAACCCCTCCATTTCCCGATCATTTCGTCGGCCGATCTTCCTGCACCGCTCTCCCTTGAAGCCATTGCTGGCACTTCGGCTCTCGTCCGATGACTGTATTCGGAACCACCAGGCGGCGTCACCATTACGGTCGCAAACTCTCTGCATCCCCTCGACCGGGTCCTCATCCCCAAGAGATTGCCCCATCCTGGCCTCCCAAACACGAAACACCCCCCTTGATTCAATCCACCCACCAATCCACGACTCCTTGCACGCCGTTTCCACCGGCTCACCACTCCATGCGCCCGACTCTCATCGAGCGCCGCTGCCCTCCCTCCGATTCCCGAAACGAATCCCCCTCCGGCTCTCGAGACGAACTTCCCCCGAATTCCCGAAACGAACTCCACCCCCTCGCCGCAACTCCCTTATTACCAATCGTTTCCTCCATCGCCCCCATTCCAATCCCGGCGCATCACGCTGCGCATCAACCAGCGCACCGGGCCGCGCACCGACCGGCGCACCGGGCCTCCCCCTCCCTCGCTCATCCCCCCTCCACCCCTCCCCACCTTCCCCTCCCGTCCGTGTTCCATCCGTGTTCCATCCGTGGCTCACACCTCCCCCCTCCGATTCCCGAAACGAACCACGCCTCCTCGCCGCAACGTCTTATCCCCCAACAGAAAACCCCTCCCGCCCCCGGCCTCCTGGCGGCGCATCAAGGGGCGCATCAACCCGCGCACCGCAACTCATCGGGCACGCCCTGCCGAATCCCCCCTCCCGGCCCGACCGTTTCCACGTCCGGCTTTGCACTTCCGTTGCCCGGACCGGTCCGGTACACTGTGACGTTTCCACACCCGAGTCGGGGAGGGTGCGCCACGCACCCGGGTCCATCGGCTCGACCGACCGTGCCGCCGCCGCCATCACGAGTCCGCACCGATCGAGCCGGAGATCCGAGGCCGATGATCATTGTCCTGAAGCCGCAGCCGACCCCCGACCAGATTCAGCACGTCCTGGAGCGGATCGAAGAACTCGGATTCCAGCCCCACCTCAGCCAGGGCGTCTCCCGGACCATCATCGGCGTCATCGGCGACGAGCGCAAGCTCCAGGCCACCCCCTTGCAGGCCATCGACGGCGTGGAACAGGTCATCCCGGTCCTCAAGCCCTTCAAGCTCGCCAGCCGCGAGTTCCGGCCCGAGCCGTCGGTCATCGAGGCCAAGGGCATCCGCATCGGCGGCGGGCACCTCGGCATCATCGCCGGCCCCTGCGCCATCGAGTGCGAGGAGTCGCTGTTCGGCATCGCGGAGGCCGTCCGCAACGCCGGGGCCAACATCCTCCGCGGCGGCGCCTTCAAGCCCCGCACCAGCCCCTACAGCTTCCAGGGGATGGGCGAAGACGGCCTGAAGCTCCTCAAGGCCGCCGGCGACCGCTTCGGCATGCCCACGATCACCGAGGTCATGGACCCCCGCCAGCTCGACCTCGTCTGCGACTACGCCGACATGCTCCAGATCGGCGCCCGCAACATGCAGAACTTCGACCTGCTCAAGGAGGTCGGCCGCACCGACAAGCCGGTCATGCTCAAGCGGGGCATGAGCGCCACGGTCAAGGATCTCCTCATGTCGGCCGAATACATCATGTCGCAGGGCAACCACAAGGTCATCCTCTGCGAGCGCGGCGTCCGAAGCTTCGAGGACTCGACCCGCAACATGATGGACCTCTCGGCCATCCCCAACGCCCAGGGCCAGAGCCACCTGCCGATCGTCGCCGACCCGAGCCACGCCACTGGCCGGCCCGACCTGATCCCGGCCATGGCCCGCGCCTCGGTCGCCGCCGGGGCCGACGGCGTCCACATCGAGGTCCACACCTGCCCCGAGAAGGCCCTCTCCGACGGCCCGCAGGCCCTCCTGCCCGACCAGTTCGCCGCCCTCGTCGACGACCTCCGACGCCTGGCCGAGGTCCTCGGCCGTACCGTCGACTCGTGCGAGAGCCTGGCCGTCTGACCCCCGATCGCCTCGACCCGAATGACCGTCGTAGGGTCCGCCGTGCGGACCGACCTGCCGGATCACCCCGAAACGATCGGTCCGCACAGCGGACCCTACGCGAACCCAAAGATCCCGCAACCCCTTAACGCCCGGGACTCCGCCTGATGCGACCCTTGTTCATCGCCGGCAACTGGAAGATGAACCCCTCGACCGAGGCCGACGCCGTCGCCCTGGCCGAGGCCGTCAAGGAGGGCGTCGGCCAGGACCACGCCGTCCGCGTCGCCGTCTGCCCCCCTTCGGTCTTCCTGCACCGGATCGACACCGCCCTGGCCAACTCCCCCGTTGGCCTCGGCGGGCAGAACATGCACCCCGAACCCTCGGGCGCCTACACCGGCGAACTCTCGGGCGCGATGCTCAACGACGTCGGCTGCACCCACGTCATCCTCGGCCACAGCGAGCGCCGGCACGGCCTCGGCGAGACCGACGCCTTCATCAACCAGAAGCTCCACGCCGCCCTGAAGGCCGGTCTCATCCCGATCGTCTGCATCGGCGAGACCCTCGACGAACGGGAAGGGGACCGCACCGAGGCCGTCGTGGCCGAACAGCTCGACGGCTCGCTCGCCGGCCTCGAACCCGACCAGATGGCCGGCGTCGTCCTGGCCTATGAGCCCGTCTGGGCCATCGGCACCGGCAAGACCGCCAGCCCCGAACAGGCCCAGGACGTCCACGCCTTCATCCGCGCCCGCCTGGCCGACCGCTTCGGCGAGGCGATCGCCGCCCGGGTCGTCATCCAATACGGGGGGAGCGTCAAGCCCGACAACGCCGCCGACCTGCTCATCCGCCCCGACATCGACGGCGCCCTGGTGGGCGGGGCCAGCCTCAAGGCCGCCGACTTCCTCGGCATCATCGAGGCCGCCCGCACCGTCACCCAGGCCGGCAAGGCGTGACCTTGACCGAAGGCAAGCCAAGGCAAACCGCTCCACCAGCCCGTCGGGCCTCGGCCCGGCCCTCTTGCCCGACGGGTCTTGCCGATTGATTGCTGCTCGTCGCCGATCGTCCCGATCGATCCCCTAGCGAGGTCCCCGACTGTGGAAATCCTGCCCTATGTGATCAGCAGCCTCATCGCGCTGGTCGTCTGCACCTTCCTCGGCTACCTGCTGCCGCCCGTGCTGACCTACATCCTCATCGGCCTCGTCTCGATCCTCATGATCGGCCTGGTCCTCATCCAGCGCGGCCGGGGGGGCGGGCTCGCCGGGGCCTTCGGCGGCGTCGGCGGGTCGAGCGCCTTCGGCACCCGGGCGGGCGACGTCTTCACCCGGATCACCATCGTCACCGCCTCGGTCTGGATCGCCCTGAACATGGGCCTGGTCGTCAACGCCAACGTCTCCCGGACCGCCCAGCAGGTGCCCGGGGGCGCGTTCCTGCCCGAGGGAACCGGCGCCGTCACCCCGACCCCGGATTTCGACGCCGACCTCGGCACCGACGCCGACGCCGACCCGCTCGGCCTCGACCTCGACCTCGGCACGTCCGACTTGCCCCCGACCCCCGGCGCCTCCGCCAGCGAACCGGCCACTCCGGCGCCGGCCCCGGCCCCGGCCCCGGAGAGCGATCCGGCCCCGGCCCCGACTCCGGCCCCCGAGTCGAACTGACGTGACGGACAGGACGACTCCCGCCTCCCCCGTTCCGGCCCGCCGCTGCCCCGGCAGCGGACGGGCCCGGGTTCGATTCTGGGGCGGGACCCCGGCGCCGCGAATCGGCCTCGTCTCCCCTGGTTCCACCTGGTCCCCCTTGATCCCGGAGGGCTCGCCGTGCTCCTGAGCATGACCGGATTCGGCGAAGCCCGTCGGCAAGACGAGGCCCGCACCATCAGCGTCGAGGTCCGCAGCGTCAACGGGCGGCACCTGAAGCTCTCGACCCGCATCAGCGAGCCGTTCTCGGCCCTGGAGGCGGACATCGAGCGTCTGGTCCGCCACCGCCTGAAGCGCGGCACGGTCCAGCTCAACCTCCGGGTCGAATCCCTCCGCCGCCCCGAGGATTACCGGCTGAACCTCGCCGCCCTGGAAGGCTATCGCGCCCAGTTGCTCGCCTTCCTCGGCGGCGAGCAGTCGCCCCCCGACTTCTTCTCGGCCTTGCTCTCCTTGCCCGGCGTCGTCGACTCGGCCCGACCGGCCCTCGACGACCCGAGGGAGCACTGGCCGACCCTCGAACCGATCGTCGTCGAGGCCCTCGATCAGCTCCAGCGCAGCCGGCTCGAAGAAGGCCGGTCGATGGGGCAGGAGCTCCGCTCGCTGGCCCTCGACGTCACCGGCCACCTCGACCGGATCGCCTCCCGCGTGCCCGAGGTCGTCTCGGCCTACCGCGACCGCCTGACGGAGCGGGTCGCCTCGTTGATCCAGGACCGCGGCCTGACCATCGAGCCCGAGCACCTGATCCGCGAGGTCGCCATCTTCGCCGAACGCTCCGACATCGCCGAGGAGATCACCCGGCTCCGCGCCCACCTCGACCAGTTCGACGCCGTCCTCTCCTCCGACGACGCCCCCGGCCGCAAGCTCGAATTCGTCGTCCAGGAGATGGGCCGCGAGACCAACACCATCGGCTCAAAAGCCAACGACGTCGAGATCAGCCGCTCCGTCGTCGAGATCAAAGGGGCCCTCGAGAAGATCCGCGAATTGATCCAGAACGTCGAATGACCTTCCTGTCCCCTGATCTCCGAACGCTCGGCTTCTCCTCCCCGACTGCCTACCGCCTCCTGCCTTCTGCCGACTGCCCCATGACTTACGACTGGACCCACCTCCCCGGCCGCCTGCTCGTCGTCTCCGGCCCCTCCGGATGCGGCAAGAGTACGATCCTGCGCCGCGTGCTCCAGCGGCCCGGCGTCGGGGCCCGCCTGTCGGTCTCCGCGACGAGCCGCCCGGCCCGGCCCGGCGAGGTGGAGGGGAGCGACTACCACTTCGTCTCCCGGGGCGATTTCGAGGCCGCCCGCGACCGGGGCGAGTTCCTCGAATGGGCCGAGGTGCACGGCAACCTCTACGGCACGCCGATCAAGCCGGTCATCGCCTCGCTGGAGTCCGGCCAGTGCGTCATCCTCGAGATCGACGTCCAGGGGGCCATGCAGGTCCTCCGCGCCGTGCCGTCGGCCGAGACCATCTTCATCACCGTCCCCAACCTTGAGATCCTCGAAGCCCGCCTCCGGGGGCGCGGCACCGAACCCGAGGCCGTCGTCCGCCGTCGGCTCGACAACGCCCGACGCGAACTCGAATCCAGACATCTGTACACCCACACCATCATCAACGACGACCTCGACCGCGCCGTGGCCAACCTGGCCGCCTTGCTGGCCGAGTCGGGTTGCCGAGGAGACGCCCGCGATGCATGAGGAACTGAAGGAAGAAGAGATCGTCAACCGCGTCGGCGGCCGGTTCAAGCTCTCCACCCTGATCCAGAAGCGCATGATCGCCCTGAACCAGGGGGCCCGCCCGCTGGTCGACATCCGGACGCCAGACAAGATGGCCATCGTGATCCAGGAGATCATGCAGGACAAGATCTTCCTCGACCTCGCCGGCAACGTCCGCATGCGGGACGAGGCCGAGGACATCGGCGGCCCGCTCGGCGAGACGGTCGACCTTACCCAGCCGGAAGACTGAGCGCGGCTTGCCCCGGATCGGGCCGACGAGGAGCAAAGCTCGCCGCCCGGATCTGCCGATGATCGCCTAACGGATCGATCGGGCCCGGGTTCGCACCAGGGGTCGCGGACAGGCCGACCCCGGAGGGTCGCGCCTGGCGACCTCGATCAGGGTGCGTCCGGGCCCCGTCGGATGGCCCGGGGGGCGTTCATGCTCGATCGTCAGCGACTTTGGCGCAACGGACGGGGCCTGGCCCTGCTCGTGGGCGGCCTGTTCCTGGCATTGAGCCTGCTCGGGTACGACCCGGCCGACGCCCCCGGTACGGCCGTCTACCCGCCGAACCGGGGTGATGCGCTGGCCAACCCCTGCGGGCCGGTCGGCGCGGCCCTCGCCCACCTGATGTACACCGGCTTCGGCTTCGGGGCCTTGCTGGCCTTGCCGGCCTGGCTCATCGTCACGGCCCGGGTTCTGATGGCCCGGCCGATCACCGACCCGCCCGCCCGATTGCTCGGCCTGGGCGTGATCATGGGGGTGACCTCTGCGGCCCTGCAGCAGCTCCGGCCCGACCTGCCCGGCGCGGCCCCGGTCGGCTCGGGCGGATACCTCGGGGTCCTGATCGGCGAGGGGCTCCGCGGCCAGGTCGGGCCGATCGGCCTGACCCTGGTGCTCGCCTCGGCGGCGGTCGTCGGGCTGACGCTCTGCCACGACCTGATCTTCATCCTCCCCCGACGCCGGCCGGGGCTGCTCGGCGCGGCGGGCGAGCCAATGCCCGCGCACCACGGTGCTTCCGTCCCCGCGATCGCCCGGCCGCGAGGGGCCGACCTGCCCGCCCCGGTTTCCCCCCACGCGGGGGGCCCGCCCTCAGGGGTCCCGGCCCCGACCCGACCGGCCGCGGCCACCGCCGGCCCGCCGCCGACGCCGGGGGTGCCCGCGGTCCGCCCGCCGGCATCGCCGCAGCGGTCGGCCTCGGGCTACCAGGGGCCGCCGATGGACATGCTCGAACCGTCGTCGGCCATCCCCGTGCAGGAGCGCGAGGCCTCCATCCAGGCCCGCGCCCTGATGCTGGAGAAGACCCTTTTGGAGCACGGCTGCCAGGTCCGCGTGGTCCAGATCGACACCGGCCCGGTCATCACCCAGTTCGAGATCGAGCTGGAGGCCGGCCTGCGCGTCTCGAAGATCGTCGGCCTGGCCAACGACCTGGCCATTGCCCTGGCCGTGCCGAGCGTCCGGATCGTCGCGCCGATCCCGGGCAAGACGACCGTCGGCATCGAGGTGCCCAACGAGCGCCGCTCGATGGTCCGGCTCCGCGAGGTGATCGAGGGGGTCGCGTCCGGCGACAGCCTGAAGCGGGCGTTCATCCCCCTGTTCCTGGGCAAGGACGTGAAGGGCTCCCCCCTGGCGTTCGACCTGGCCGAGATGCCCCACCTGCTCATCGCCGGCCGGACCGGCACGGGCAAGTCGGTCTGCCTGAACGCGATGATCACCTCCATCCTCATGACCCGCCGGCCCGACGAGTGCAAGCTCATCCTCATCGACCCGAAGATGGTGGAGCTGTCCCAATATAAGCAAGTCCCCCACCTGATGCACCCGGTCGTCACCGACATGAAGAAGGCCGAGTCGCTCCTCGCCTGGGCCTGCGAGAAGATGGACGAGCGATACACGTACCTCGCCCGCGCCGGGGTGCGCAGCCTGCACTCCTACAACCAGCTCGGCCCCGACGAGATCTACGCCCGGCTCCAGCCCGAGGACGACGAGGAGGCCCAGCGCATCCCGACCTTCATGCCGCACATCGTCATCGTGGTGGATGAAATGAGCGACATGATGATGACGGCCGCCAAGGAGGTCGAGGCCCACATCGTCCGGCTCGCCCAGAAGGCCCGGGCCGTCGGCATGCACCTGATCGTCGCCACGCAGAAGCCGACCGTGGACGTCATCACCGGCCTGATCAAGGGGAACCTCCCCGCCCGGATCGCCTTCCAGGTGTCGAGCCGGGGGGATAGCCGCGTCGTCCTCGACGAGATGGGGGCCGACAAGCTGCTCGGCAACGGCGACATGCTGTTCCTGATCCCCGGCACCTCCCACCTGGTCCGGGCGCAGGGCACCTATGTGTCGGACCTGGAAGTGGAACGCATCTGCAACTATTTGAGCCAGTTCCCGCAGGAGTTCAGCAAGGAATTGATGCAGCTCCGCGTCGGCACCGGGGTCGGCGGCAAGGACGGCTCGGCCCTGAAGGACCGCGACGAGTTGTACGAGGCCGCGATCGAGGTGATCGTCCGGGAGCAGCGCGGCAGTTGCTCCCTCCTGCAGCGGGCCCTCGGCATCGGCTACGGCCGCGCCGCCCGCCTGATCGACTTCATGGCCGAGGACGGCATCGTCGGCGAGTACAAGTCCGGCTCCGCCCGCGAGGTCCTCTACTCGTGGGAAGAATGGGAGGCCCTCAAGGCCGGCGACGATCCGCCCGAGAGCCTCGGCGAGGCCGCGGCCTGAGCGAGGGCCACGCCCCATCACCCGCCGTTGACCCGAATCGAGCCCCCTGGGAAGATGAAACTCCAAGGAGCCGGGTGTTCCCAGGAGGCCGAGATGCCGCTACACGACTGGAAACGCGAAGACGGTTGGGGTGCTTTGCATCAGTTCTGGATCACGGAACTGGCCCGATCGCTGAAGCGACGACTCCCGGCCGGCTACCGAGCCTTCCTCGGCACAGCGCCGAGGCTGGCGATCGGTGATGCCGTTCGACGGCCCGACATTGGTGTCAAGCTCCACCCCGATCTCCGCCCCCCGGGCCATGAGCCGCCAACCGGCGGGGGCGGTACATTACTGGAGATGGAACCCGACTTCGAAGTTGCCGTCGAACGACTCGACTATGACATCGTGCTCTTCATCGAGCAGGCCGGTTGGCTCGTCGCGGCGGTCGAGACCATCTCGCCCCGCAACAAGGATCGCAACGACTCGAAAGACAATTATCTGAACCGCTATCTCGGCTATCTCCTTGACGGGGTGCATCTCCTCCTCATCGATCTGTTGCCCAAGCCCCATGATTTTTCGTTCGCAGATGAGATCGCCCGGGAATTCGGCCTGGATCAACCGAAGACCCCGAGCCCGTATGCCGTCTCGTACCGGGTCGGCGAGTCGGCCGCGACGGGCGGGCGACTCCTCGCCGTCTGGCGACGCCCGATGACCGTCGGCCAGCCCTTGCCGACGATCCCCTTGCCGCTAACGGTGCATGAGGCCGTGGCGGTCGACCTGGAGGCAACCTATGCGGCGGCGGCATCGGATGCCTACCTCGACGAACCTTGATCGGTTTCCGAGATCAGGCCCTCCACATACCGATCCAGCTCGGCCAGTTCGTCGGTGAAGGGGGTCTGGACGGGGGGGAAGCGGAACCCGGTCTTGGGGTCGAGGTCGAAGGCGGTGACGCGGAAGCTGATGGCGAAGCGTTCACGCTTCCACTGGGCGAAGCAGAAGAGGCGGACGAATTTGCGGATGTGGGCGGCGAAGGCGCGGGGGTCGCCGTCGTAGTGGTCGGCGAAGGCGGGCCAGAGGCGTCGGAAGATGGAGACGGGGTCGAGCGAGAGCTGCACGAAGGCGTACATCAGTTGGTCGAGGATGGGGAAGGGCATCAAGTCCGCTTCATCCGTCTGCGCCTTGTCGGGCGGGCGGAGTTCGGCGGTGGCGTCCATGACGTTGATCCGGTCGAAGCCGGTCAAGGCGTGGAAGTCGGCGGCCCAGGCGAGGTAGAGCTTCACCAGGCTCTTGGGCACGTCGGCGATCGGGGCCAGGCCGCCGGAGCTGTCGCCGTCCATCGTCGTGTAGCCGACGGCGGCCTCGCTCTTGTTGCTGGTGACGAGCAAGAGGGAATTGTGCATGTTGGCGAGCGTCCAGATCAGGGTGCCGCGGAGGCGGGCCTGGATGTTCTGGAGCGTGATGTCGTGCGCGGGGTTGTCCCACGAGAGGGCGTCGCCGGTGAGGCGGGAGACGGTGGCCTCGCACGAATCGAGCGATTCCTGGATGTTCGTCTCGTAATAGGTCGCGCCGACCTCCTCGGCCACGGCCCGGGCGGCGTTGCGGGTGGCCTCGCCCGAGTTCTCGGTGGCGAGATAGGCGCAGAAGAAGCGTTCCGAGACGAGGCGGCGGACCTCGTCGATTGACAGACCCGGGTTCGCGTAGCGATACATCCGGTGCACGAGCAGGGCGACCATCCCGCTGTCGCGGCCCCCCGAGAGGGCGAGGCAGCAGGAGGGGATCCCCGTCTTGCCCACGTAGTCGCGCAGGGCGAGGGAGAGCGCAAGCTCCAGTTCCAGGTAATCCAGATCGCGCCCGGTAATGGCCCGCCCCCCCAAAACGCTCGCTTCGAGGAACTGGAGCGACGGGTCCGGGTGCTCCGGCTCGGGAGGCTCGTAATAGGGCGGGGGAGGGGGGGGCACGCGATCGGTCGTGAAGTCGCCGGTCAGGCGGACCGTCTGCGGGATCGCATCGACGCCGACCCGGGCGAGCTGGCCGCGCCAGGAACCTTCCTCCATCCGGGAGTGGCGGATCTCTCCCAGGTCGACGACCCGGTGGACCAGCTCCCACTCGCGGTCGAAGACGAACCGGCGCCCCTCGGCCTCGATCCGGCCGTTCACGCCGACGAACAGGCTGCCGTCGAAGATCAAGCGCGTGGCGTCGCAGCCGAGCAACGACGCATAGAGATACACGCAATGGTCTTCGAGGCTGATCTGCCGGACGAGCCGGCGGCGCATCCGGTGCTTGCCGATCGAGAACCACGAGGCCGACGGATTCATCAAGATCTCGGCCCCCGACAGGGCATAGGCCGATCCCGGCCGGATCCCCTGCCAGGCGTCCTCGCAGATCTCGAAGGCCACCACCCCCAGGCCCGGCAGGTCGAACATCTGCGTGCCGAGCGGCGCGGTGGTGCCGTCCGGCCCCCGCAGCTCGACGACCCGGCCCCGGGGCCAGGGGTTGAAGTAGCGGTTCTCGTACTCGACGTCGCCGGTGGCCAGATTTTCCTTCGCGGCCAGGCCGGCGAGTTTGCCGTCGGCGAGCAGGGCCATCGCGTTGTAGATGACCCCCTCGCACAGGACCGGCAGGCCGACGGCCACGGCGATCCCCTCGGTCGCCTCGGTCAGGGCGAGCATCCGGGCCCACGACCGTTCCATCGTGCCCGAGCGCAGGAGGCGATCCCCCAGGCTGTAGCCGGGGATGCACATCTCGGGCAGGCAGAGCAGGCGGACCCCTTCGTCCCGGGCCGCGGCGATGACCTCCCGGATCCGGCGATCGTTGCCGCTCCAGTCGCCGACCGTCTGGTTCAGCGACGCGACCGCCACGTGTGCCTGATGCCGAGCGAGCACGGCGATGGCCTCCCTGGGCTCTTCGGGGATTGGGTTTCTTGAGATCGGCTCGTCAGTCCTGACAGTGTAGGACGAATCGCCGCCCAAGCCCAGCCATCGCCGCCCGCGTGGGCGTGGATTGGTTCAAAGATACTCGTCGACCGGCTCGGCCATCTTCTCGGGGGCCAGGATCGCGACCAGCTCGCGGGCCGCGGCCCGGTCGGCGCGATCGACCCGGAGCCGGGCGCGGCCGTCGGGGGCCCCGTTGAAGTCGCCCCAGGCGCGCAGCGAGGCGGTCTGGAGGGTCAACTGGTCGCCGAACCACCCCTCGCGCAGGCCGACGGCCGACACCAGCTCCCGGGGAATCCGGACCTCGTGCACCTTGGCCTTCGAGTAGCATCCCCAGTAATTCACCCGGAATTCGAGCACCAGCTCGTCGTCTTCCAGGCGGACCAGCCCCTTCAGCTCGTGGAATGAGGACCAGTCGGTGCAGGCGAAGGGAATGGCGATCATGATGGTCGGCCCTCTCGGCTGGATCGCGCAGGACGAAACGCAACAGGGGTCATTCGCCCCGTTGCTCGCCATATTCTCGCATTTTTCCCCCGGCGTGGACAGGAGGGGGACGACCGGGACGACCCCGGCGGGACCTCCGCCCGCTCCCGGGCGCGGGGTACGCCGAGGGCAGCACGCCCCGACACCCGCCCGGATATGAACGGGGCGGATGCCGGGGCGATTCGCGCGTGACCGGCTCGGGAGCGGCGGCCGATCAGGAGCCGACGCGGGCCGGCCGACGGAGGCTCGGCACGAGTCCCGAGCGGTCGAGCGTCTCCAGGGCCAGGTCGATCAGCGCCCCGTCGGCAGGCGACCCGGGCGATTCCCCGCGATCGTCCGAGCCCTGGACCGGAGGCAAGGTCGCGGGCGAGGCCGGGGCGGGGCCGGTGTCGATCGGCCAGCCGCGATCGACCGGGGCTCGGCCGGCGCCGGGAGCGGTGTCGGCCGCGACCGGCCTCGGCGACCGGGACGGGCCGCCGAGGATCGCCGGGGGGACCGCCGGCGCATCGGGTGTCAGGGCGGCCATCGCCACCGCCACCGCGACCCGACCTTGCCCCTGTCCCTGACCCCGTCCCGGCCCGGCCGGTGCCTTGCCGGGGGTGGTGCCGCCCGGCGACGACGCGCCGTTGATGCTCAGGACGTACTCCCCGACCGTGTCGCCCAGGGCCTCGACGGCGATCGAGTAACGCCCGCCGCCTTGCTTCGGCACCTTGTACTTCAGGCTGACCTGGCGGTTCGAGGCGGTCCCCTCCGCCTCGGCCACGAGGTTCCCGGACGGGTCGTAGAGGCGGACGACCGGGATCAGGCCGTTTTCAAACGCCCCCGGCCCCCAGGCCGGGAGCAGGAGGTCGATGTCGAGCATCCGGTTGCCGTCGGCCTCGACGACATAGACGTCGAGGTCGGGGTCGGACGGGGAGGCGAAGCTCAGGTTGTCGAGGACGAACGAGCCCGCGACCGAGGCGTTCGGGGCAATCTCGGCCCGAGCGACCGGCGCCCCCTCGTACCGGAACAGGCCGGAGGTGAAGAAGAAGGTTTGCGGGCTGACGGCCACCTGGAAGGTCCCGATCAGGCTGTTGTCGGCGTCGAACAGCGAGACCGTGGCCCCGTTCGGGGTCGAAATCGTGGTGGAGAGGGCCAGGCCGAATTCGAGCGACGTCACCGGCTCGTCGAACTCGAGCGAGAGGACCCCGATGGTCAGACCGACCAGGCTCGGGTCGTTGGTGTAGGTCGTCGTGCCCGGCCCGAGGGCGTTGAAGAGCGCGCGGTCCGAGGAGACCCCGTCGATCGTGTACCCGAACGTCACCCCGGCCAGGCTCACGCCGTTGGCCGATTGGAAGGGCAGCTCGTCGAAGGTGATCGTCGACTCGATGCCCTGGCCGGCGACCCCCACATGGCCGAGCACCCAGTGCCGGCCGGCGGCCTGGGGCGAGAGGACCGGCTGGGCCGCGGCCAGCTCGTCGTTGCCTTCCAGGTCGAACGTCAGGCCGCGGGTCGCCACCAGGTTGTACGCGGTGTCGGCCGTCCCGGAGACCCGGACGAAATAGGTGCCCGAGGCGGGGGCGACGAACTGGATCAGGTCATCGACATTCGTCGGGATCGGCTCATTCAGGCCGAGGTCGATGCTGATGGCGTCGAACTCGGCCTGGCCGGGGCCGGTGCCCGATTGCGGGATGATCTCGCGGAACAGCAGGCGGACCGTCGAGCCGGCGAAGGCGGAGAGGTCGGCCGAGTGCGACTGCCAGCCGGTGTCGCCCGTCGGGTTCTCGGACTGGGTGCCGGTCGAGAAGAACGACACCTGCTGAAGCACCTCGTTCGTGCCCGGGTCGACGATCAGGACCTCTCGGGTCCTGGGCAAGGTGGCGGGGCCGCCGAGGGTGAAGTTCCACTGGATCCGATCGGTCCAGGAGAGGGTCGGGCTGGTGTCGGCCGGGATCGAGACGTCCTGGAACATCGTGAATTCCATCGGCCCGCCGCCGTCGAAGCCGTTCCAGGCGACGAACGAGCCGTCCTGGGGCTGGGTCGTCTCCATGTCGAAGCCGCCCCCGAACCCCGGCCCGCTGACCGACCAGGGCTGGAACGGGCTGCCCGTCGTCTGCACGGTCCAGCCGGTGAAGTCGCCCGTCTCGAAGCTGCCGTTGACGATCAGCTCGTTCTGCTGCCGGAACGAACGCCCCTGGGCCAGCACCGTGCCGTCGGCGTCGAGCAGCTCCAGTCGCGCCGACCCGGCGGAGAGGGCCTCGACCGCCAGGGTCAGGGACTGGCCGGCCCGGAGCGTCACGGAATGGAGGTCGGTGTCGGGCACGAAGCCGAACTGCGTGACGAGCCCGTAGGGCTGGGGGGCCGCGGCCGTGACTCCCACGATGCCGACCTCGGCATCGACGTCGCCGGGGAAGGAGTAGATGCGCGTCGTCGACGATTGCTGCGCCGCCCCCGAGGCGTCGATGAAGGCGGAGAAGGGGGAGTTGCGCAGCTCGATGTCGAGCAGGAGGTCCCCCTTGCTCGGGTCGTAGTCGAACAGCGCCGCCACGTCGAGGATGATGTCAAACGGGTTCGGCGAGCCGTTACCGAGGCTCGACAGGGTCATCTGGCCGTCGAAGACCGTCACGAACCCCTCGCCGATGTTCTGGGCGAAGACCGGAGAGGCCGTGGCCACGGTCGTCGCCGCGTAGCCGAGGCTGATCCTGGCGTCGAACACCACGTTGGAAAACGGCGAGGCGCCGAGGTTGCGACGGAACCGGATCTCATCGATCAGGCCGCCGCCGGCGAACTCCGAGGCGGAGTAGATCTGCTGGTAGCGCATGCTCGGCTGGCCGAACGCGCCGATGTGGAACGGCCAGGCGTTGCCGGCGTCTCCCTCGGCGTCGGCCAGGCTCGAAGGCACGGTGGCCTGCGCCCCGGCGTCGATCCGGCCGAGCACCGCGGCCCGGGCCGGCCGGGCCGAGACCGGGTCGTCGTAGCCGCCGAGCATCGAGACGAACGCCGGGTCGAGCGACTGGGCGGCGTCGATCGCGTCGTTCGACACCCCGCCCCGGCCCTCGCCCTCCAGCGCCGCGTTGAGCAAGACGCGCAGGTCGTAACGGCCTCCCCCGTCGTTCGCCCCCCGGACCGTCACGACGTACGACCGGGCCGAGGGCGCGTTGCGGCCGGGCGAGTTCAACGTCCCGCCGACCGGCTCGGCCTGGATCAGGGCCACGCCGTCCGACGCCTCCGCCGAGGCCACGAGTTGCAGGTTCCCCTGCGCGTCGGCCATGGCCAGTTCGACGATCGGTTGCAGGCCGCCTGTCGCGGCGACCTCGATGGTGAGGGTCTGCCCGGGATCGACGGTCAAGCCGTAGCGGTCGGCCGCATCAGGGACGATGGGGCTGAGGAACCCAGTGGTCGTGGTCTCGTAGACGAGCGAGCCGAGCGGCTCGACGCCCTGGAACGGCGGCAAGTCCCGGATCTCGTCGCTGTTATCCTGGAGCAATTGCAGGGTGGAGAAGGCGTTCAACCGGCCCCCGGTCGCGACGACCCCTTGCAGGCTGTCCAGGGGATCGACCCCCGCCAGGATCACCTCCTTGATCAGGGCCGCGTCGGCCCCCGGCGCGATCGAGGCGACCAGCGCCGCCACGCCCGACACGTGGGGCGTGGCCATCGAGGTGCCGTTGAAGAACCCGTAACGCGAGGGGGTGACGAACGCCGGCAAGGTGCTGAGGATCGCGGTGCCAGGCGCGGCCAGGTCGACCGAGTTCGCGCCGAAGTTCGAGAAGCCCGAGCGGACATCCTGATTGGTCGTCGAGGCGACGGTGATCATGTTCTCCAGGCCGTAGCTGGCCGGATAGACGGGCAGGAGGTCGTTATTGCTGTTGTTGTTCCCGGCCGCGGCGACGAACAGGATGTCGGCCTCGCCGCTGGCGGCGATGGCGTCGCGCAGGGCGGTCGAGAAGCCGCCGCCCCCCCAGCTATTGTTGGTCACCCTCAGGTTCACCCCGCTCTGCCGCATCATCGTCGCGTAGTTGATGGCGGAGAGGGCCGCCGAGGTCGGCCCGGTATTGGTCGGGCCGAGGAAGCGGAGCGGCTGGATCTGCACGTCCCAGCTCACCCCGACGACGCCCACCCCGTCGTCGCCGCCGGCCCCGATCGTCCCCGAGACGTGGGTGCCGTGGCCGTGCTCGTCGAACGGGTTGTTGTCGTTGGCGAAGAAGTCCCAGCCGAAGAGGTCGTCGACGTAGCCGTTGCCGCTCGTGTCGAGGCCGTCGGCCCACCTCGAATCGGCCAGCAGGTCGCCCGCGTCGATGATGCCGTTGCCGTTCAGGTCGGCCACGAACGCGGAGTTGGAGGGGGCGTTGAGGTCGCGGAAGCTGACCAGGCCGTCGCCGTCGAGGTCGATCACCGCGGCCCGGAGCGCGGCCGGGATCTCGCCCTGATGGATCGCCACGTTGAGATACAGGTCGGGATGCGTGTAGTCGATCCCGCTGTCGATCACGCCGACGACGACCGAGAAGTCGCCGGTCGTGATGCTCCAGGCTTCCGGGGCGTCGATGTCGGCGTCCGGGGTCCCGGGGACGCCGAGGATCGTCTGCCCGGTGTTGTCCAGGCCCGAGAGCAACGGGAACAGCGGGTCGTCGGGGACGATCGGCTCCCCCTGGCCGGTGAGGATGTAATTCGGCTCCAGGTAGACCAGCCCGTCGACGCCCGCCATGCGATCCGAAACCGCCTCGGGGGCCGTGCCCGGGGCCGCGTTGACCCGGAACAGGCCGTCGCGGCCGAGGTACTCCTCGACCCGGACCGCCGCCCCCTCCGCCTCCAGTCGGGCGCCGGCCGCCGCGACCTGGTCGGCCGCGTCGCCGGACAGGCCATCCAGGCGGACGATGTACTCGTCGGGCCTGGCCAGCGCCTCGACGCCATCCCAACGGACCAGGACCGCGCCCTCGGCCACCTGCTGCTGGCCGGCATAGGCCGAGAGCAGCACGCGCCCTTCCAGCGCCTCCAGGGTCCGCAGCCGTCGGGCGGTTCGGGGAATCGATCGTGAATATCGCATCCCGGGTGAACTCCTTGGTCGGTCGCATCAGACGCGGTCGGAACAGAATCAGAGACCGGCGCACAAGCACTCTCGGGCGAAGACCGCGTCGGCGCGACCCGCTTGCAATGCGAATGAGGGAAGGAAACCGCTGTCGTTTCGTCGTCTGACCTGTGCAGCCGCTGAACAGGCGCGGACGACCATCATCACCGTCCGAGACGGCAGACCGAACTCACAACAAGACCGGGGACCGGCCCGCCACCTCGGAACTCGCGGATCAAAGAATCCGCGTCCGAAGGGACTGGAAGAACTTCATCGTCGACCCGATGACCGTGGCGCGGTGAGCCCGCGGCGGGGGGCGTGAATCGCCCCGGCCATCCACTTGCGGGTGTCATCCTGCGGCCCCAGGCCCTCGCACGCAAGAACTTTCTCGGAAAGTTTTGCCAGAAGGTTGACACCCCTTGAAACATCCACGCACGCACAAATCACCCAAACCCGATCTCTCAGGAACCCCGGCCCGCCCCCTCGGGCACGCGGGCAATGGGGCCCGATGCGCAGTCACATTCTCGCATAATCGAGCACAACGACCGATCGAAGGGGGTCCGGGAATCAGCCCGGCCCGCCCTCGCAGCAGGTCTCGCAGATCGTCCGGCAGCGCGAGCAGATGAGCTTGGCCTTGATCTCGACCAGGGTGCCCCCGCACGCCGGGCAGGAGGGGCGGCACGAGGCGGCCGGGTCACCCTCGCGCGGGGGTGACCCGGGGCCCGGGGCAGGGGGGCGGGAATCCGGGGAGTCCATCAGACAGATCCTCCCGTGTTCAATCGAGTCTCTGTTGAGCGATGGGACGCTCGCCGAGCGCCCTCCGCGCGGGCCGTTTCACCCATCGTCGGCCGGGGTCGTGCCGCGTCGCCACGGGAATCCGCGGCACGGCCCCGCAGGCGGCGTCGCGATCGGGACGATCGCACGAACCGACCCCCGGCCCGGGCAAGCGCCATCGTCACCATCCCCAGGAGCCGGGCCCCCCCTTGAACGGGCCGACGAGGTCGCCGGTGATCCAGCCGCCGTAGAACCCGCCGTCCTGCGGGGTCACCCGCTCGTCGTCGAGGAAACAGGCATCGACGCGCCCCGGATAGAAGGTCAGATACCCGCGGATCGAGGCGAACGCGGGGACCGGGTCGGGGTAGCTCCAGGCGGCATCGACGGCGCGACGGCCGCCCACCTCGGCATGATGGTAGACGGCCCTCCCCTTCCACTCGCAGAAACTCGACCGGGACGACGGCCGCAATAAGTCGCGCCGGACGTCCTCGGGCGGCACATAGATGCCGGGCGGGTGGCTCGTCTCCAGGACGCGCAGCGCGCGATGCGACTCGGCGATCACCTCGCCCTGGAAGATGACCCGGACGCGACGGCGGAGCGGCTCGACCCGAGGGGGCCTGGGATAATCCCAGACCGACTCCTGACCGGCCCTCGGCGTGATCGGTTTCGGCCTCATGGGTGGCGATCGACTCCCGAAGCAAGGGGGCCGATCGCTCGGGGGCGATGGGTGTCGCGAGCGCGGCCCGTCTCCGGGCCGTTGTAGGCGGCGCCGAGGCAACGGCGAGTCGGGCCGTCAGCCTTGCAGGCGGCCGCGCTTCCGGGCCAGGCGGCGGGCGAAGCGATCGACGTCGATCACCCGGCGGCGGTGGATGCCCCGGGCGATCAGCTCGACCTCGTCGCGCGCCTCGACCTGGAACGTCACGCTCGGGCCGTCCACATGGATGACCCGGGCCCGGCAGACGACGGTTGCCCCTTCCGGGCTCGCCCCGAGGTGCTCGACCTCGATGAACGTGCCGACCGACCGCTCATGCTCCTCCAGGCACGGGGCGATGGCGTGCCTGGCCGCGTACTCCAGGTGCGCGACCAGCCAGGGGGTCGACAGGACGGCCGGCATCCGATCGTCGGCGAAGACGATCCGGTTCGACTCATCGACCGTGATCCGCTCCTCGCCCGTCATCCCGGATCGCGGGATCGTCTTCATCGCCCCGTCGCTCCCGGATCGTCAGAATCAGGCTCCGGCTCTGGTGCGGGTTCCGGGCCCGGCTCTGGTGAAGGAGCAGGCTCCGACTCCGACTCCGGCTCCGACTCCGGCTCCGGCTCCGGCGTGGGAGCCGGAGCCGGTTCCGATTCGGTCGCTTCGGGCTGCGAGGGAGCAGGCTCCGGCGTGCCGGGGTCCGAGTTGGCCGGCTCGGGATCGGCGGCCGGCTCGGGATCGGCGGCCGCCTCGGCGTCGCTCGGTTCCTCCTCGGCAGGGGGCTCGGGGACGTCGAGGCCGAGGCGTTCGAGGTAATAGGCGGCGATCGGGCGGCCGGGGAGCTCGGGCTCGAGTTCCAGGCACGCCTGGAGCGGTTCGCCCGCCTCGCCCGGGAAGCCGCCTTCGAGCAGGTTCAGGCCGAGGGCGAACTCCCATTCGGCCTGCTGGCGGAGCTGGTTCGGCACGCTCAGGGCGGCCTGGATGGCGGCCATCGGCTGGCCGGTGGTCATCAGGGTGGCCGTCTGGATGGCCTCCTGCGATCGGGAGGCGCGGAGCTGCGGGATCGCGAGGTTCCGCCACAGTTCCGAAGAGGTCCGGGAGTCTCCCATCAGGAAGTAGACCCGCCCCTGGCGGAACGGGACCGTGCCGGGGCCGGTCGAGAGGCTCACCTCGTCGCCGCCGCCGAGGTAGGTGATCGCCTGGTCGGGCCGGCCGATGTCGCAGAGCAGGTCGACCAGCTGCATGCGGACGGTCGCCAGCCCGATCCCCGATCGCTCGGCCTGGGTCAGGTAGCTCAGGGCCAGCTCGGCCAGCCCCTGGTTCAGGGCCGCGGCACCGAGCTGGGCCAGGTCGACCTGGCCTTCCAGCTCGGCCTCCTCGAGCTGCACGCGGACCTGCTCGATCTGCTCGGTCAGGCTGTCATAGCCGGTCCGAATCCCCTCGACGAAGGCCAGATCCTCCTCGGTCATCAGCTCTTCCGAGTCGAACAGGTCGAGCGTCGCGCCGAGCTGGTCGCGGGTCAGGTCGAGGAAGCCGGAGGTCTCGTACAGGCCGGCCAGTTCGAGGTGGGCACCGCGCAGGGCGATCCGGGCCTCGGCATTGGCCGGCGGCTTGGGCACGGTCTGGATGAAGCTGTTCAGGGCCGTGATCCGCTGCAACTGCCGCAGCCGGAGCGGCGAGGGGGTCGTGCCGGCCAGCAGGGCCGGATCCTCGGCGGCGGCCAGGAGCTGGGTCTCCTGCTGGGCGAGGTAGCGGTAGGCGATGCTCAGCACGAAGAAGGCGTCGGGGTCGTCCGGCCGGACGGCCAGGGCGTCCCGGCATTCCTGGACCGCCAGCAAGCAAATGGCGATGCTCGGCAAGGCGTCGGGGTTCCCCCCGGCGGCCCTCAGGCCGCGATCGAGCCAACGGCGGGCGGCCAGCACGTGCGGCTGGATCGGCGCCAGGGCCCGGACGTTCGAGAAGCGGTCGAGCACGTCGGTCGGTCGCGGCGGGCGGTCGAACGGCCGAGGCGGATTGCCCCGGTTGAAGACGATCTCCTCGGCGTCGAGCCGTCGCTCGCCGAAATAGTCCCTGTCGGCCTGGCTGACGACCGGGCTCTGGTCGAGCCGGCCGTAGAGCAAGACCTGGCCGTCGTCGTAGAAGCCGATCCAGTCGGGGCTGGCGTCGAGGGCATCGGTCAGGCGAGACCGCAGCTCGCCGGCGCCGGGCAGGTCGACCATCAACACGCTCACGCCGTGGCGGTCGAGGATCTCTCGCCAGGTCTCGGTGTCGCCGTCGGCGAGCGCGCGGCGGACCCGTTCGTAATCCTGCAGGACGTCCTCGACGACCGACCGCGGCAATCGGCTGTCGACGAAGACCTGGCGGTTCGGATAGGTCCGCCAGTTCATCGCGTCGCCGAGAGCGAGCCGGAGGTTCATCACCCGGCCCTCGATCGGGGCCTCGCGGAGGTAGTCGGCCGCCTCGAAGGCGAAGCGGTCGGCCTCCAGGCCGAAGCCGAACGGGGGCTCGCCGAACCGCTTGCCGTAGCCGGTCAGGCCGGCCAGGGTCACCACGGTAATCAACCCGATCGTCGCCAGGCGGCCGCCGACCGACCAGACCCGCCAGCCGGCCCCCATGCGCCCCTCGGTGCCGAAGGTCTCCTGGAACCATTCCTGCCCGTTCAGGGCCAGGCAGACGGCCAGCACCACGCCCATCACGTCCTGATACCGCCAGAGCAGGCCGGCCATCACCGCGGCGACCAGGAACATCAGGAAGCGGCCCAGGTCGAACCGCTTGCGGTTGAGCACGAACGAGACCAGGCCCAGGAAGATCAGGGACAGGTAGTAGCTGAGGATCGTCCCGTACTCGACGCCGAAGAACAGCTCCCGGCTGCGTTCCCCGCGAGGGAGGAAGGGCAGGAGCGTCACCTGCTCCTGCATCAGGGCCTCGGGGGCGGGCCGGAAGACGTCCAGCAAGGGCGAGAACCCGGACGAGAAGGCGTAGACCGTCGACGGGTTGGCCAGGCAGGCCAGGGCACTCAGCCCGAGCGCCGCCAGGCCCGGCACCAGGCCCGGGGCGTTCGCCTCGACCCGGTCCGATCGGCCCGGCTTCAGCCCGGAGCCGATCACCACGGCCGCCAGCAGCAGCAGGCCCACCGCGAACGACAGGTCCACGTTGACCCAGAGCGCGAACAGGGGGATCACCGCGAAGAGCGCCCCCCGGCGTCCCAGGTTGTACGTCCAGTGCAGGAGCAGGAGCATCAGGGCCAGCAGGATCAGGCCCCAGGTCGACGGCGAGACCACCGCCCCCATGCCGACCATGCCCCCCAGGGCGATCCGCAGCGGCTGGCCGCCCAGCGGGGTGACGATCGCCCCCATCGCCAGCACGGTCGTCACCGCCACCCACCAGAGGCCCGGCCCCGGCCTCCGGATCATCAACAGCATCAGGGCCGCCAGGAGGCGGAGCGTCGCGTTGACCGCCACCAGCGCCGCCGCCCCGAAGTCGTCGCGCTGCTCAACCGGGCGTTCCAACGTGTCGGCCAGGCTCCGGCCCAGTTCGTGGACGTGGTACGAGGCCCACTGGAAGATCCAGGGGATGTTGACCCACCGGGTCCCCTCGGGGACGGCGTACGAGAACGGCTCGGTCGTGATCGGGCCGCCGGCCTGGTCGATCAACTGGCCGGTCCGCAAGTGGCTCCAGACGACCGAGTTATCGATAATCGTCGCCGAGGCGGCGAAACAGAGTAAGAGCGCGAAGCCGGCCACGAACAGGTCGTAGTAGGCGTTCCACTCCTGGACGCGCTGGGGAGTCATCGGCTCGGGAGGCGGGGTCGGGGCTTCGGCCGCGGCGGCTTCGGTCCCGGCCCCCGGCTCCGGCGCTCCGGCGGGTCGGTCGGACGGCTTCGGTGTCTTCATCTCGGGATGAGCAAATGAGTTCGGAAAATGGAGGCGGACCGAGATCACGGGCCGCTCTTGAGATGCATCTTATGCTAGGTCGCTCCCCCGGACCCGGTCAAGGGGGCGGGGCTTTCCCGGATTCGATCCGGGCCGAGGCTCCCGGTTGGGCTTCGGGCCGTTGCAATTGATGAAGACCTTCGAACGCGATCGAAGTGCCTGACCTCTCCTGTTCCCGATCCTTCGTTGATTCCGGAGTGTGCTCCCATGCCCGTCGCCGCCCCGAAACCGCACCCCGCGGCCATCCTGGTCGAGAACCTCGCGCCGATGGTCGGCGTCCTGTTCTTCGGCTGGTCGGTCGCGCCGGTCATGGTGGTCTTCTGGATCGAGAACGGCCTGCGAGGGCTCGAGACCGCCGCCCGGATGCTCCTGAGCCGGGGCCCCGTCACCTCGATGGCCGGATTGGTGCCGGGCCCCCTCCAGCAGCGGCTGGCCACCATCACCCGGCAGGCCCGCGCGACCCCGATCGTCCCCGATCCTGAGCCCGATGCCGAGCCCGGCGCCCCCCTCATCCCCTCCGAAGCCCATCCTCGCCCGTTCAACGGCCCGATCCCCGTCGCCGGGCGACTGGGCATGGTCCTGTTCTTCCTCGTCCATTATGGTCTGTTCTGGGCGGTGCACGGGGTCTTCGTGTTCCTCCTGTTCGTCGGCCGGGGGCCGGCGGGGGGGTTCGGGGGCTTGCCCGGCTTCGGCCTCGGCTTCGGCTTCGGAGCACCGCAAGCGGGCCTGCCGACGGGCCAGATCACCCTGGCCGGCATCCTGATCGGCGTCAGCCTGGCCGTCTCGGTCCTCCGCGATCAGCTCCGAGGCAAGGCCAACGCCGAGGCCGAGCCCTCGCCGATCGGCCTGATGATCCGGGCCTACGGCCGGGTGGTGCTGTTGCATGTGGTCCTGATCTTCGGCGGATTCGCCGTCATGCTCCTCGGATCGCCCACGCCGGCGCTGGTCTTGCTCATCGGCCTGAAGACCGCCGCCGAGCTGATGGCCGCCCGGAGGCTCGACGCTCCGGCCGCTTCGGCCTAAACCGAACAGGGAACCATCCGAATTGATCGCTCCCTCTCAATCTTGACGACGAGCCAATCGCCCATGACCTTTGTCAAGGAAAGCCGCATCGCCGCCCCCCCGGAAACGGTCTTCGCCTTCCACGAGAGCCCCGGGGCGCTGCAACACCTGATCCCCCCCTGGGAACACGTCCACGTCGAGCAGCAGGCCGATTCGATCAGGCCGGGCGCCAGGGTCGTGCTCGTCTCGAAGGTCGGCCCGGTCCCCATGCGATGGGTCGCCGAGCACACCGAGTACGAGCCGCCGCATCGCTTCGCCGACCGCCAGGTCTCCGGCCCGTTCGCCCGCTGGTATCACGTCCACTCGTTCCTCGACGACGGCCGGGGGGGGACCATCCTCCGCGACGAGGTCGACTACGAGCCCCCGATGGGGATGCTCGGCCGGCTGTTCGGCGACGGCGTGATTCGGAGCAAGCTCCAGAAAATGTTCGACTACCGGCACGAGGTCACCCGGCAGCTCGTCGAATCCGGCTCGTTCGGCCCCACCACCGCCTGACCCCCTCCGGGCCCTCGCGTCCCCTCCGCCTCCCGGCCCGATCCTCGTGCGTTTCTTCGGGGATTCCGGGCCGCCGGTCGGCCAACGTCCGCGACGGACCATTCGAGACCGCCCGGTCGAGTTGCCCCTTGGCACGGGCCCCTGCGCGGGCCGATCTCCCCGCGAGGTCGAGGGATCGGTCCCCACCCCTCATGAGCAGACGCCGATCCGGGCCGTTCGGGATCACTCGGATCATTTCCCGAAAAAAAATCACAGTTCCTCAAGAATCGACGCCGATTCTCGAACAATCCCTTCATGGCCGCGCCGCCCGAGGGATTTCGTAGTGTCCCTCCGGGCCGGCGTTTTTTGCAGTGCAGTGCAGTGCAGTGAAGTGATTTGACGGCAAGCCTGACGGGCTCCGGCCGGGGCGGCGGGTCGAAACCCGACGTCTCCCGGGTTGCCCTGCGAGACGATGGGTCGATTCCGGGCCTCGGGCGTCCCCGAAGGCCGTCCGATCTCGGCCGATCGGCGAAGGTGGGCTTCGATGTTCGCCGGGGGTGGTGTACGATGGGACAAATCGAGGCGGATCGGTCGGCAACGCGGCGGTGGGGCGTTTCGGATCGGATCGTGCGCGACGCCGTCGATGACCGGCGAACCCAAGGCGGATCGCAGCCCATGCCTTCGAGGACGCAATGCCCCCGGTGCGAGACGGTGCTTAACGTCCCCGACGGCGCCGAGGGGAAGAAACTGAAGTGCCCGCGATGCACCGCCACCTTCCGGGTCGGCGATGCCGGGTCGTCGGCCCGCCCGTCGCAGCCGAGCATGGGCACGGCCGCCCCGGCCTCATCCCCCTCGACCAACAACCTGCCCCTCCAGCGCCCCCCGTCCGGCGACGACGAGCCGGACTTGCCCGTCATCTCGGGCGACCTCCGCGACCAGTTCAACCTCCCGCTCCTGTTCGAGGAAGACGATCGACCGGCAAGCCCCCCGCCGAAACCGAAACCGACCCCGCCGAAGCCGAAATCGGCTGAGCCATCGGCCCGCCCGCCTTCCTCGGGGATCCTGCCGACCGCCCCGGCCGAGGGGCCTTCGCCCTATGCCGAGGCCGACGCCGCCGGCCTGATCGACGACGACGAGCCCGTCCGCCCCCGCCGCAAGACCGGGGCCGAGGCCCGCTTCACCACCCGGCGCTGCTCGTGCGGCGGGGTCGTCCCGGCCGGCATGTCCATCTGCCCCCGCTGCCACCTCGACCTGGAGACCGGGCTGCGCGACGAGTCGTTCGACCTGCTGGAAGAGGCCCCCGCGCTGCCTCCCCCGCCGATCCCCTTCGGCGTCCTGATCGTCGGCTTCATCTCGGGCCTGGTCGGCGTGGGGCTGGCGATCGCGTCGATCGCGCTCTATCTCACGCAGCCCGAGCTGCCGCACCGCTGGGGGTTCCTCCTGCTGGCGGCCGTCAGCGCCTTCGGGGTCTTCGCCGCCGTGCGATTGATCCGCAACCGCTCGGCCCGCTTCCTGATCGCGGCCCTTTTGCTCGGCGGCCTGATCAACGTCGTCGCCCTGATCGTCATGCCGATCGTCGTCGCCTCGACCGCCCCCGTCGACGCGTTCCAGTCCGTCCCTCCCCCCGGCGATTCCCCCCCCCCCGACGCCGTCTTCGTCCCCCGGATCGTCCCCCTCACCGAGCGCATCGCCTGGGAGCAGGTCAACCTCGGCCTGGCCATCCTCGCCGTCACCGTCATCGTCTCCATCTACCTCACCACCCCCGAGGTCCGCCGCTACACCCAGCGCCGCTAGCGCGCAGCCGACCGCAACCGCCGCCGTAGCAAGACCATCGAGCGGTTCAAGACGCCCCGCGCCCCGGAGGCCCCGGCCCGACATCGTGGCCTCGAAACACCAACCGGACTCAGACGTCCTGTCCGGGTTGCTCGCCCATCCGTTGCTCTTACGGTACGACCGCCTGAAGCGAGGGCATCACGACCCAATTCAATCGACACGTGACGACGTACGATTCGCCCGACGCCTTCAACGCGGACGTTATTTGGGCCACCTGCGTTTCTTGTGTGGCCGGGGCAAAGCGTAGCGTGCCCCGGTGGAGTCAGCCCGCGACACCGGGGCACACTACGCTTGCCCCGGCCACCCGTCGGCCATCACACGCGAAAATCCAAGATTTCACTTGACACCTCAAAGAATCCCTGAAATAGATAAATCTAGCAATCGGGCTTTCTTGGATTATTCTGAAAATCGCAATGACACTGGTTGAGCATTCTCATAAACCGGAACCTCAACTGGCAAATCCCCTTCGTCACCAACAATAGCAAGACTGCGAGCAAGGGGATCAAATGCAGGGGCATCCTCCTAGAGGACTTCCGGAAACAGATTTACCTACATTGCGGCACAACAAACTATTGCTTCTCCTTGCGTCTTTCGGAGAGTTGCTAGGCATCGATTGATTTTGCACTTCAAGGTCATAGGAGGGCATGATGATCCAGCGGCTTTGGCCATCGATTTCTGCGGCCTTGCTAGCATCATTCACAATGATGTCGACGCCTCTCGGCGCCGCTCTACCAAGCTATTCGGATTGCGAATCCGAGGCCACCGCCATCGGTGGATTTAATATCATTAGCCAGGAGTGAATCTTTATCGAAGGTCATTGGGAAGTCAGAGCCAAAATCGCGTTCCATGTCGATTTCGACTGCGATCCTGGAATGGAAGATTGCGTTGTATATTTGGTAGGAAGTGTCCAAGGAGTAGCTACTTATGACGCCTACGGCGAGTGCGGAACCTCAAACAGATCTAACCTTGTATACACTGCAAATACTCTAATCCCAGGGGACCCGCAAACACTCGACGTTGACGGATATTCATTTAAGACGATCATCAACGACACCTTCAATTTCAACGCACGCTTTTGTCCGTGAATCCCCTGTTTGCGCAACTCCAGGTTTCTCCAGGAGGACATGATGAGTCGAGCAATCGTTGTCGCTGGACGAATCGCGGTCGTCGCCTTGTTGGCTGGTGCAGCATTCGCAACATCGTCGAAGCTGGTCGCCAACCGGAACACGATTGCGGCCGCGCCTGAATCCGTACCCGAGGTTTCGGAGGATCGACTAGACGAGGTATCGCCTCAGGTCGCGAGGACCTTCGGCCGATCCCCGCAGGGACCGACCAGTCATTATGGAGTCCGAAACCTTCGCGTCATCCTGACGGCCGATTCCCTGGCCGTCGGGGCAAGCGCCCTGGTCGAGGTCAATGAGTCGATCCCAGAAACGTTGTACTGGGTCGTCCGGATTCTCCCCGAGGACGCTTTCCAGCCGGGGGACGAGCTTGAGGGTATCGAACCGATCGCCGAGCGTCAGTACCTTGAGACGCCGGCGTCGCCGGATCACGATTTTGCGGATCTCATCCGCATCGATACGCCACCGCTCGCCCCTGGCAATTATGCCGTACAGGTCGCGCTTGAGACGTTCGATGGCAGCAGGGCCGCTGCGGCGACGAGGCTTTGCGAGGTCGATTGATTACGGGGACGCCAACCCCGGGTTGCGAGTCCAGCGATTCGACCTGATTGTCGATGTCGCGGCGAGTGACTCGGGACCTCTCGACCCAAGGCAGGCAGCGGCCTCGGACGGCTGGGGCATCCTGACCCCAGCCGTCTCCGACGCACAGCAGCCGGTTGGCACTGCTGGCGTGCCACCAATACCCGATCAGATTAGGAGTTTCCGAGCCGGGCATGCCCCCAAGGCCCCTCAGCTAATAGGCTCACAAACGCGACCATGGGCATCGTCGGCCCATGACACGAACGCAATGGGGGCGTCGTCGGGGCTTAGAACCACGGGTGGCAAGCAAGCCGCCAGTGCTCCCCAGCCCGCGTGCGACGGAGTGGCCCCGGGTGGAGAGGAATCGGGGCCATCCATAAGCTGCTCGCGAAACTCATCCAGGATTGAGGGTACCCTTACGCTTCCGGTAATCGGCCTCTGGGGGCGAGCGGGAGCGAGCGAATCCGCCGGCCGGTGGCGGCGAAGATGGCGTTGCCGAGGGCCGGGGCGATGGCCACGATCGGCGTCTCGCCGCCGCCGGCAGAGGGCAGGTCGGGCCGATCGACGAGGACGACCTCGACGCGATCGAACACGTCGCCGAGGCGGGGGACGCGGTAGCGGGAGAAGCGGTCGTTGAGGATCCGGCCGTCCTCGAACGCGATCGCCTCGAACAGGGCGCCGCCGATCCCCTGGACCACCGACCCGCTGACCTGGTTGGTCAGGTGCAGCGGATTGACGATCGCGCCGCACTCGAACGCGGTCACGGTCCGGACGACCTCGACCCGGCCCGAATCGTCGACGCGGACCTCGGCGCACGAGGCGACGTGGCCGCCCTTCTCCATCCCGCAGGCCAGGCCGATGCCGTGGCCCGGCTCGACGCTCGCCCCTTGCCAGCCGAACCGCTCGGCGGCGGCGTCGAGCACGGCCCGCACCCGGTCCTGGTCCAGGTTCTTCCGGCGGAAGTCCAGCGGGTCCATGCCGACCGCGTGGGCCAGCTCGTCGACGATCGACTCGCGGGCGAAGTGGTTCGCCGTCGCCGCGAGCGCCCGATACGACCCCTGCCGCAGCGGCGAATCGGCCCGCACGAAGGCGATGTCACGCGCGGCGATCGCGTAAGGCGGCTCGATCCCCGATCCCCCCGAGTTGTAATTCGTGAACTCCCAGGCCGCGAGCGTGCCGTCCTTCGACGCCCCGGCCCTCGCCTCGATCAACCCGGCCGGGCGGAAGTAGGCCCAGGTGAACTCCTCGGATCGGGACCAGACCAGCTTGACCGGCCTGCCGACCGCCCGGGCCAGCCGGGCCGCCTCGACCGCCGCGTCCCCGGTGTGCTTGCCGCCGTAGCCGCTGCCGGTGTCGGGCACGATCACGCGGACCTGATCCTCGGCCAGGCGGAAGGCATTCATCAGCTCCTCCCGCACCCCGAACGGCCGCTGCGTGCCGGTCCAGACCGTCAGGCGGTCGCCGTCCCACTCGGCCACCGCCGCGCGCGGCTCCAGCGGGGCGTGGGCGATGGGGGCGATCGTGTAGCGGGCCTCGACCACCGCGTCGGCCTGGCTGAGCGCCTGACCGATCGGGCCGGAATCGTCCCGCCCGCGCCTGTCTTCGGCCGTACGCTTGAAATGATCGAAGAGCGTTTGCGACGAGGGTCGATCCCCCTCGGGCGTCGTCCAGTCGGCTTTGATGGCCTCAAGCGCACGCTCGGCCGTCGGCTCGTCGGGGGCGACGACGCCGACGAAATCCCCCTCGCGGACGACCGTCACGCCGTCGATCGCCTCGGCATTCGAGGCGTCCATCCCCTTCAACGAGGCCCCGAAGGCCGGCGGCCTCAACACCTTGCCGCGGAGCATGAAGCGTCGGGTGATGTCCGACGCATACCGATGCCGTCCGGTGACGAAGTCGCGTCCGTTCGCCTTCGGGGCGTCCCGGCCGGCGACCTCCCAGCGATCGCGGGGCCGGGGCGCGTCGTCCTCCTCGATCGCCTCGACGAGCCGGCGCCCCTGCGTCAAGGCGCCGAAGCCGATCGACCGGTTCGACGGCGGATGCGTCACCGCCCCGTCGGCCAGCTCGATCTCCGAGCGTTCCACGCCCCACTCGTCGGCGGCCAGGCCGACGAGGATCGACCGCGCCGCCGAGGCGGCCCGGCGCAGTTGCGGGGCCATCGTCGGCGTCGTCCGGCTGCCGAAGGTGCCGCGATCATACGGCACGCGGTCGGTGTCTCCCATGACCATCGCCACCGCATCGACCGGCACGCGCAGCTCGTCGGCCACCGCCTGCGCCAGCGACGTCCGCGCGTTCTGGCCCACCTCCACCTTGCCCGTGAAGGCGGTGATCGTGCCGTCCTCGCCGATCTGCAGCCAGGCGCCGATCTCCCTCGGCTCGCCCCCCGAGCCGCCTCCTCCGGTTCGGCCCCGGCGTGACTCCTGCGCCTCGGCCCTGCCCAGCAGGCAGAGCACCACCAGGCCGCCGCCGAGCGACCGGAGGAAGTCGCGTCGATCCAGCTGGATCGACGCCAGGCCCGACATCAGCTCGTAGCGTTCCGGCTCCAGTTCGAAATCCAGATTGCCCAACGTCGGATGATCCGTGTTCCTGCTCATCGGTCACCCCCGTTCATCCGATCGGCGGCCTGGCGGATCGCGGCGACGATCTTCGGGTACGTCCCGCAGCGGCAGAGGTTGCGGTCGAGCCCCTTGGCGATCGCCTCCGGGGTCGGGTCCGGGTCGTCCTGCAGCAGGGCGGTCGCGGCCATGATCATCCCCGGCGTGCAGTAGCCGCATTGCAGGGCGTCGCAATCGAGGAACGCCTGCTGGACCGGGTGCAGCGTTCCGTCGTCGGCTTCGAGCCCCTCGATGGTCGTGATCTCCCGGTCGGCCACCGCCCGCAGCCGGACCACGCACGACCGCGCCGCCATGCCATCAATAATGACCGAGCACGCGCCGCATTGCCCTTCGCCGCAGCCGTACTTGCTGCCCGTCAGGCCCAGCTCATCCCGCAGCACGCCCAGCAAGGGCCGATCCGGCTCGGCCGCGACCCTGCGCGGCTGGCCGTTGACGCGAAGTTCCAGGGTAGGGGGCATCGATCCCTCCTCGACGGCTGTCGGCTCGCGATCCGATGGAAAACGACCGGGCGAGCAAGCGCCTCGTCCCGGTCCACGCCGAGCCTCGATCCTACCGACCCGGCCCCGCCGCGGTCGAGCAACCTCCTGATCAATCTGGCCGTTTCGTTTCGCAGGGCGCGCCAGTTTTTGTAGGGTGCCGTCGAGTCTTCGAAGACGCACCGATCCGCGTTGGAATCCGGAGGTGCGTCTTCGAAGACTCGACATCACCCTACGGGAGCGGCCGAAGCGACTTCGCCATCGCCACTCGCTCAATATCAGACCGGCCGTTGCCCGCGCAGGTGAACGGATGGTAAACTGAAAGCACAATCGCAATCAGGGTGCGCTTCGGCCCGCCCTTACGGACGACCGCGCGGGACGGTCGGCCGGCCTCGCTCCCCGGTAAAGACTCAAGTCGAAGAGGAGGATCCGATGCCCCCGATCCGACTGAATCGCCGTCACTTCCTCGGTTGCTCGGCCGCCGCCGGCTGGGCGATCTCGCAGGGGAAGGACGTCGAGGGAGCGATGAACCTGCCCCCCGTCCGCCTCGGCCTGATCGGCCTGGGAAACCGCGGCACGAACCTCCTCCGCTCGGCCCTCGACCTGCCCGAGGCCGAGGTCGTCGCCGTGGCCGACGTCGAGGAACGCCCCCGGCGCCGCGCCCAGGGGATCGCCGAGAAGGCCCGAGGGCGTCGGCCCGACGCCTACGCCGACCCACACGACCTGCTCATCAGGGAAGACGTCGACGCCGTCCTCATCGCCATCCCCAACCAAATGCACGTGTCCTGGGGCTGCCTGGCCGTGGCGTCCGGCAAGCACCTCTACGCCGAGAAGCCGCTCGGCCTGGACCTGGCCGAGTGCGACCTGCTGATCGCCGAGGCCGACCGCCGCCCCGATCAGGTCGTCCACGTCGGCTTCCAGCGCCGCTCCAACCCCCGGTTCCGAGAGGGCGTCGAGCTGGCCCGATCCGGCGAACTCGGCACCCTCCTCGAAGCCCGAAGCTCCTGGACCAGCAGCAACGGCCCGGTCGACGGCCAGGACGGCTGGCTCGGCAAGCGCGACCAGTCCGGCGACTGGATGATCGAGCAAGGCGTGCACATCTGGGACTGGCTCCACTGGGTCGCCGACGGCCCCCCGTCGCGCGCCATCGGCTTCGGCCGCCGCGACATCTTCGCCGAGCTTCAGCCCGAGCGCGACGTGACCGACCACTATTCCGTCACCCTCGAATGGCCGAACGGCTTCCACGCCTCGTTCGTCCAGAGTTGGGTCGATCCGGCCGACGACGCCTTCACCGGCATCTCCCAGCGCATCGTCGGCACCGCCGGCGGCTTCGACTTCGGCACCGGCACCGCCACCTTCCGCGATCGCTCCCTCCCCCGCCGCTCGATCCACCCCGGCAACCTCCCCGACACCCGCTTCGCCCTCTCCTCGTTCCTCGTCGCCATCCGCTCCCCCGAGCCGATCGCGCCCCCCGTCACCCTGCACGATGCCCGCCTCGCCACCCTGACCGGCCTGCTCGTCCGCCGCGCCGTCGACGAACGCCGGGTCGTCACGATCGACGAGATCGAGGCCCCCTCGATCGCCTGACCTCGGGGCCTCTCCGATGTCCCACAACGATCCTCCGTCATGGCCCTGGTATCTCTGGCCGCTGGCGCCGATCATCTTGCTCCTCTTGCCCCTGGCGGTCCTCCTTTCCATTCCCCTCGCGTATGGGTTGATGGTCCTCAATGCAATGATCGAGCGGCGCTTTCGTCGCAAGATCAACGCGCAAGGCCGCTTCCTGTCCTGGGACGACCTGCTCCCGGTCCTCAACGACGGCTCCGGTACCCTGATCATTGAGCAGGCGAACATATTGCCGGTGCGCGTGTGGTGGACCCCCGACGACGTCCTGGCCATTGCCCCGTATCCGCCCCCTGATGACGAGCAACTCCATCGCGGCGCCATCTCGCCCCCGAAGACGCCCCATCCGTTCGTCTCCTGGTGCCATCAGCAATACACGCATGAAGAAACAGGCACGGCCCTGCTGACGCTTCCCTCGCTCGAATTGCCCCCCGGCCTGTTCTTCGCCCCGTTCTTCCGGGAGCATTTCCCCCGCCTTTCGGCCCTCGACACCGTCTTTTGTTGAGAACCGCCCCCCGACCAGCCGATCCCAACCCGGACGCCAACCCCTTCCTCCTTCCCCCATCCGTGTTCGATCCGTGTTTCATCCGTGGCTGAAATTCCCCCCCGACTCTCACCCCCTCCCCCTCGCCCCTCCCTCTCCCGATCGGGTAACATGATCCGTTGGCAGTCTCGTTCGCTCGACGGGCATCCCCGGGCCGCGCCGCGGCCGATCGTGCCGAAGTCGAGCGACCGATCCACCCGAACCAATCCGCCACGTCCGGAGTGATTTCTCGATGACCGACAAGAAAACGACGGTAAACCGCCGCGGCTTCCTCCAGACCTCCGGCCTGGCCGCCGGCGCCGCCACGGCCGTGGGGGCCTTCCCGCACCCGGCGATCGGCGAAGTCAAGGGGGCCAACGAGCGCCTGAACGTCGCCATCATCGGCCCCGGCGGCCGGGCCCAGGGCCACATCCGCCACCTCCAGGAGCTCGGCGACGAGGCGAACGTCAAGATCGCCGCCGTCTGCGACGTCTGGGACGGCAACAAGGACGTCGGCCGCGGGCTCTACCCCTCGGCCGAGAAGTGCGGCCTGAACGTCGACGACAAGAAGAACGTCACCAAGGACTACCGCACGCTGCTCGACCGCGACGACATCGACGTCGTCCTCGTCGCCACCCCCGACCACTGGCACGCCAAGCAGTGCATCGACTTCATGGAGGCCGGCAAGGACGTCTACTGCGAAAAGCCGATGACCCACACGATCGACGAAGCCCGTCGTGTGGCCGAGACCGTCAAGAAGACCGGCCAGGTCTTCACCGTCGGCGTCCAGTCCACCGCCCACCCGCAGTGGAAGATGGCCCACGACCGCATCACCGGCGGCCAGATCGGCAAGATCGTCCAGGCCCAGACCCAGTACTACCGCAACAGCGCCATGGGCCAGTGGCGGTACTACCCCCTGACCGAGGACATGAACCCGAACACGGTCGACTGGAAGATGTTCCTCGGCACCGAGTTCGGCCTGGCCAAGGACCAGCCGTTCAACCGCGCCCGCTACGCCCAGTGGCGCTGCTACTGGGACTTCGGCGGCGGCATGTACACCGACCTGTTCGTCCACCAGCTCACCCACATGCTCATCGCCCTGGGCCTGAAGTTCCCCCGCCGGGTCGTCGGCGGCGGCGGCCTGTACCTCGAATATGACGGCCGAGACGTGCCCGATGTCGCCACCGTCGTGGCCGACTACGACGAAGGCGCCCAGGTCATCATCACCGCCACCATGGTCAACGACACCCCGATCGACGAGGTGATCCGCGGCCACACCGGCACCATCAAGTTCACCTACAACGGCTTCGAGATCACCCCGCAGGTCCTCCGCGGCGCCCCGGCCCCGCCGACCCGCGAGGCCGCCGGCGAGGGCGGCGTCGAGGTCGTCGACGCCGGCTTCGACGCCCGCGGCGACGCCGACACCCGCGCCCTCTGGACCCACTTCTTCGAGTGCGTCCGCTCGCGCAACCAGGACACCCTCTGCCCCGCCGACCTCGGCTACGCCGCCATCGCCACCGTCAACCTCGGCGTCGACAGCTACCGCAACGGCAAGGCCTACTTCTTCGACAAGGACTCCGGCGAGGTCTCCGAGGCCGACGACTCCTGGGCCAAGAAGTGGGAGAAGGTCTCCCACCAGCGCGGCAAGCCCAACCACGTCGCCGGCTGGGAAGCCGGCGACGAAGGCTCCCTCCTCTACCCCCCCGACTACCAGAAGCTCGAAGGCGACTGGGTCGACGGCCAGGACCCCGCCAAGCGATCCTGAGCCCCTCGGGTTCCACGGGCACTCTCTTCCGGGAGGCTGGGGTCATCCTCTTGACCCCAGCCTCCCCCGCGCCCCCCGCATTCCCCCTCTCGCTGAGTGAATTTGGGTGGCACTGGTGCCCTCACCAGTGTCCCCTCCGCTCGTCCCCAACCACCACCTTCGAATCACCGGCCGACGTCTCCACACCTGGCCCGATCGACAACCGATGCGAGGACCGCTTGCTCCACCTCAAGGGCTTTCCAAGCCTGAAAACGCCTGCCATCGCCTTACACGGGTGAAGCCACCAGTGCTACCCGCCCGTGAAGTTTCCAGTTCCTACACCCGTTGCAATAACCCAAAGCATAACTGGAGACATCCGAATGAGAATTCGTCGACGCGGCTCCGAGCGTGACCACGGATGGTCAGAAATTGTTCTGCAAGGAAAATCGAGCGAATTTCGATGGAATGACTCTGAGCAGACGCTTTGCTATAAATCATTTCAGGTCGAGGACTTTTCGAGCAATTCACACCACGACTATGAAATACACATAGGCATAGAAGAACTTACGCTATTAATAGAGTCAACAGCAATACAAATTAGAGATCTCAGACAAGCAGAATATATTAAAAATAAACTAACTTGGGCGATTGGCAAACTGACAGAATTGCAGAGTCTTGCAAATGCAGCAAAGTTCAACACAGAAGTTAAAAAGCTCATTAAATTTCATATCGAAACATCTAAACCGACCGATCATCCCTTTGATTCAATCGACTTGAGTGCAATTGAACGTATTTTAAGTGAAGATCGAGAGACGGCCCCCAAAAAGAATGATGACTCCTAATCGGACGGGAGGCCGGGGCAAGATCAGACCCAAAACTCGATTGTCGTTGAGTGACGACGCACAACGACAAACGCCGTGTGGCCGGGGCAAAGCGCAGCGTGCCCCGGCGGGTGGCACT
>NZ_JBFEFH010000089.1:0-270 GCF_040717455.1 Tautonia sp. JC769 | reverse complement strand
GGCTCCGGCTCCCCAGGCCCCGGCCAAGGTCGCCCCGGCCCCGCAGGCCCCGGCCAAGGTGGCTCCGGCTCCCCAGGCTCCGGCCAAGGTGGCTCCGGCCCCGCAGGCCCCTGTGAAAGTCATGCCGGCCCCGCAGGCCCCGGCCAAGGTCGCCCCGGCCCCCCAGGCCCCGGCCAAGGTGGCTCCGGCTCCCCAGGCCCCGGCCAAGGTGGCTCCGGCTCCCCAGGCCCCTGTGAAGGTCATGCCAGCCCCGCAGGCCCCGGCCAAGGT
>NZ_JBFEFH010000088.1:0-279 GCF_040717455.1 Tautonia sp. JC769 | reverse complement strand
GCCCCGGGGTCGTATTCCCGGCGCTCGGTGTCCTCCTCGAAGGGGATGCCGTCGGCCAGCTCGCTCGGCACGGTGTAGATGGGCACGTCGACCCCGATCGCCCGGGTCCCGTCCATCACCGCCCGATAGAACTCGGCCACGGACTGGCTCCGCAGCGGGACGACGCGCCGATCGCCGGCCGCCGACTGGATCACCAGCTCCTGGTCGAGGAAGTCGAAGGTCAGCTCGAAGAGGGTCCCGCCGTACGGGATCGGCGACGTCGTCAGGCCCCGGGCCGAC
>NZ_JBFEFH010000087.1:0-320 GCF_040717455.1 Tautonia sp. JC769 | reverse complement strand
CCTCGGCCGGCCCGACGGGGTGTCATGCCCCCGGGCGTTCCTTGACAATTCGGCAGGTCGCGATCGAGTCACACGCTCGGTCGCGAAGACGAAACCAAAAACCGCGAAGTAAGAGCGTACGAGCGGTGGCCGGGCGTCGGTTTAAGTGAATCCACTTTCCGTCGCCGATGCCCGGCGGCTCGTACCACGTGATCGAACGTAGACCCTTCGGATAAGTGTACGAGACGACGACGCGAGGTCGTCGAGGTGGTCGCCCGTCGCCGCGAAGGCGTGTGGGCGACCGCGGGGGAGCGAGGTCACGCGGGCATCGGGATCGTGCG
>NZ_JBFEFH010000086.1:0-322 GCF_040717455.1 Tautonia sp. JC769 | reverse complement strand
CGGGCTCGGCCACGCGGAAGAGCCCGGGCACGGCGTGCGGCACGGGTGGCCTCGCCCGTGTTCGGAGTGCGCGGGAGGCGTCGATCTCGTCGTCGCCCGGCCCGATGGGTGCCTGGTCCCGTGGAGGCGGATGGACTGCGTGATCGAGCCGACGTACGCGTGCTCGGTCCTGATGCTGTCATGCCTCGACCGCACCGCCTCTCGGAGCTGATCCGGCGATTTCGGCTTCGCCGCCATTGTCCCGCCCTCTCGCCGGGTATTCCCGGAATCCGCTTGCACTCGCGATCACCAGCGATCAGAATGCGATCAGGGTGGGATTATG
>NZ_JBFEFH010000085.1:0-328 GCF_040717455.1 Tautonia sp. JC769 | reverse complement strand
CCGCGCCGCCGCACCCGGCGGGCATCCCGAACTTCCCGGACTGGGTCGCCCGGGAGGCCTACTCGCACGAGGTCAGCAGCGCCGGGTTCTGGCCGGGCGGGCCGTCGAGCGATGCGGTGTTCTACTCCTACGCCTACCCGCCTCCCGACGGCTTCGCCGCCGCCCCCGTCCGCCCGGCCGAAGCCGGTTGGAACGACCAGCTCGGGGAGTTCGTGCTCCCCTACGAGGCGGTCCGGGCCTCGACCTCGCCGGACGAGACGCTGCTGGAATTCCTCCAGAGCACCTACGAGGCGGCCGCCGACCGGGCCTCCTGGGACCGGGCGGGGCT
>NZ_JBFEFH010000084.1:0-330 GCF_040717455.1 Tautonia sp. JC769 | reverse complement strand
GTCTGCACCGGCACCTGTCGCACTCGGGTTTCGGCGACATAAGACGTCTCCGAGACCGTCCGGACGACCGGGCGCGACACGAAGACCCGCCGCGAGACCGTCCGGGGCGGGCACTGCACCGCCACGGTCGCAAAGGCCTTCTTCTTGTGATGAAGGCAGCCCAGCAGCCCATGGGGTCGTGAACACGGATCCACCGGAACCGGGACGCGACGCTGGACGATCGGCCCGGGGACCACCTCCATCTGCGTCTCGTACGCCCCGCACTCCTGGACCACCTCGCGCTGGGTCACCACCGGCCGCAGGACCTTGTAGGTCTGCTCGACCATCGAC
>NZ_JBFEFH010000083.1:0-338 GCF_040717455.1 Tautonia sp. JC769 | reverse complement strand
CTACGCCGTTAACCTTTTGAAATGAGCATTCAAGAGCCGTTCGCCTTGCTCGATCTCACGTTCGGTTGCGGGACGGAGTTCGGGGGCGCCGGGGACGCGTTCGCGTTTCTTGCGGGGATAGTCGCGGCTGGCCTTGTGCGATCGGGCGGAGGGGGCGATCACCGCCCGGCTGAGCCGGGCGTCGAGCGACCGGGCCGCCGCGAGGGGGCGGCCGTAATCACGCATCGCCGACCGGTAGACGCGGAGCAAGCCCGCGACGCTGACCGCGGCCGCCGGGATCGCGTCGTAGGACAACTGAACCTGGCCGTGCAGGCTCAGCGCCCAGAGGCCCACCAGCG
>NZ_JBFEFH010000082.1:0-348 GCF_040717455.1 Tautonia sp. JC769 | reverse complement strand
ACCGTCGAGGAGGCATCCCTCGGCGCCGCCTCCCGCAAGGCCGTCGCGCGCTGGGAGACGACCCAACGGCACCGCGTCCGACGCCTCGCGCAGGACCTCAAGAACGACCCGATCAACACCGTCGCCGACCTCGAAGGCACCTCCTTCGGCTGCGAGTGGCTCCTGCGCCACTGGGAGCCGCTCGACGCGAAGCTCGCCCAGGGGCTCCGCTGGGACCAGGACGACTTCCTCCGCGCCCTGCGGATGCTCGGCGTCTACCCGCAGGCCCCCGGCCCCGACGCCGACCCCCGGCTCCGCCGCCTCTGGATGCTCGCCCGCGTCTGCTCCGGCATGCCCGTCGACCCGTCC
>NZ_JBFEFH010000081.1:0-368 GCF_040717455.1 Tautonia sp. JC769 | reverse complement strand
CCCCCTCTCCCCGCGGGCGGGGAGAGGGTTGGGGTGAGGGGTCGGGGTTCGGATCGCGAGGCTCGGCGCGTCGGCCAGGCCCCCCCTCACCCGGCCTGCGGCCCCCCTCTCCCCCAGAAGGGGGCGAGGGTTGAATCGCCCGCTCGCCCCGCTCGCGGGGGGAGGAGGCCGGCGACGGGACGCGGGGCGTGGAGTGCTCGACGGCAGCCCCCTCACCCGGCCTGCGGCCACCCTCTCCCCCGGAGGGGGCGAGGGTTGAGAGGTGGCCGGCCTCGGTGGGGCGCGGAGCGACACGCACCTCCGCCCCGCACGCGGGGGCGAGGGTCGGGGGACGCCCCGCGGAGAGTGACGACCCGGCCCGGCACTCT
>NZ_JBFEFH010000080.1:0-393 GCF_040717455.1 Tautonia sp. JC769 | reverse complement strand
ATCCTCCTCCAAACACGAGCTTCCCTTGATTTTTGACATTCAGATTCAGCCCATCCCCCATACTGACCCGAACACCGGGTCCAAATGTGAGGGTCGCGTTCGAGTTGATCCAGGTGTCGCCGGTGATCTCGACCGGGTCGTTCGGATCCAAAAACGCTCGATCTTCGTTGACTGCACCGGAAAGGTCGGCCAGGAGGAGGCGATCTTCGAGCCCTTCGAGCAGTGGTCGTAAGGCGAGGCAACGGAGCTGAGATCGGGAACGACTTCGCGAGGAGGTGGGAACGCGATCGGCCGTGGACGCCTTCGATCGGGGAGTGATCGGGAGCATCGAGTTTCATCCTCAAAGGGTCAAAGAGTGGAGGGGTTGCAGGCCGAGCAGGACGTTGTCCGAGG